>JAIRTY010000721.1 GCA_031254715.1 Nocardiopsaceae bacterium
CCAGGTGCGACACGGTATGGCCGCCGATCTCGTTCCCTGCCCTCGCCAGCTCCCGCAGTTGCGCCACGGTCAGGTAGCCGGGGGTGCCCACCGCCCCGGTGATGATGTAGAAGGTTCCCGCCATGCCATGCGCGTGCAGGATCCTGGCCGCCGTGAGCTGGTCGGCGTCGCCGTCGTCGAACGTGAGGCTGACCACCGTGCGGCCAGGATGGCCGGACCGGGCCGCCGCCTGGCGCCCGGCGGCCAGGCGCTGGGTAGCTGCCGCCCGGGCAGCTGCCGCCCGGGCGGCAGCGGTCTGGCCCGCCGCAGTCCGGGCAGCCGTAGCCGGGCCGGACGTGGCCTGGGCAGCCGCGGCCGGGGCAGCCGGGAGCACCGCCCCCGCCGCTCCGGCAGTCAGTGCCAGCCCGGTGACGGCAGCGAGGAGGACCCGCCGTCCCCGGGCCGGCGGCTTCCGGGGCCCGGCGTAGTCCACTCGCAGGCGGCTGCGCCCCACTCCGCTTCCCCCCTGCCCGGCCGGCGACGCCGGGCTTCAGATTGGGTGCCTTCCGCTGAGAGTAGGCACGTCGCAGCCCTGTGACATCGGCTGACGGGGGGAGGAACGGTTACCACGTTCGCATGAGTTCTTGCTGGCAGCGGCCCCGCATAGGCACCAGGGGACGGCGGTGGTTGACTCACATCCGAGGGGAGGGGTGCCAGGTGGCGCACAAGGAGGGCAAGGGGGCGCAACGGCTGCCGCGCAAGCTGTATGCGCGCGAGCTGTACCGGCTCCAGACGGAAATGGTCAAGCTGCAGGAGTGGGCGCGGGCGGAGCATGCCCGGCTGGTGGTGATCTTCGAAGGCCGGGACGCGGCCGGGAAGGGCGGCGCGATCAAGCGGGTCAGCAAGTACCTCAACCCGCGCCTGGCCCGGATCGCCGCCCTGCCCGCGCCCACCGAGCGCGAGCGGAGCCAGTGGTACTTCCAGCGCTACATCGCGCACCTGCCAGCGGCCGGGGAGATCGTCCTGTTCGACCGGAGCTGGTACAACCGCGCCGGGGTGGAGCGGGTCATGGGTTTTTGCACCAACGAGGAGTACGGCCGCTTCCTGCACCAGTGCCCGATCTTCGAGCGGCTGCTGGTGGAGGACGGCATCCTGCTCCGCAAGTACTGGTTTTCCGTCAGCGATGAAGAACAGGAGCGCCGGCTCAGGTCCCGGCTGGACGACCCGGCGCGCCGCTGGAAGCTGTCGAAACTGGACCTGGAGTCGGTGACCCGGTGGGAGGACTACAGCCGGGCCAAGGACGAGATGTTCGTGCACACCGACATCCCGGAAGCACCCTGGCACGTGGTGGACTGCGACGACAAGCGGCGGGCCCGGATCAACATGATGGCCCACCTGCTGTCCACGGTCCCCTACCGCGACGTGCGGCTGCCGGAGCTGACGGTACCGGACCGGCCCGCCCCCCGCGGCTACATCCGGATGCCGCGCGAGTCGCAGGCCTTCGTGCCCGATCACGCCGCGACCCTGGACGGCCAGCGCCACTGACGGGCAAGCGCAACGACGGGCTGACCGCCTGCCGCCGCATCTGTTCTAATAAGCCGGAAGAATCCCCGGGGCCGTCCCGGGGCAGTCACCCGCGGGGGCCGGGCAGGAAAGAGGTCACCGTGCCGGACACAACCAAGCGGACGGGGTTAAGCGACAGGTGGCGCAGCGGGTTCCCGGCCCGGCTGCGCGGGGGGCCCGGCTCGACCTGGAGCCTGGAACACGCCCAGGACATCGTCTCGGTCACCGTCGGGGTCGTCCTCATCGTGCTGGCCGCGATCCTCGTGGTCTCGGGGATCGTCAGCTTCATCGACACCGCCGTCCACACCGGGGTGACGGCCGGGGCGATCAAGCTGCTGGACAGCATCCTGCTGGTGCTGATCCTGGTCGAGATCGTGTACGCGGTGGTGCTGTCGCTGCGCGCCCACCGGCTGGTAGCGCAGCCGTTCATCGTGGTCGGCCTGATCGCGGTGATCCGGCGGGTCCTGGTCCTGCTGAGCGGCCAGGGCACGGTCCCCGTCTCGGAGCTGGCCCTGCTCATCGGCATGGTGGTGGCCTTCGTGGCCGGGCTCATCGCGGTCACCTACTTCGAGAAGCCGGCGAGCTGAGCCAGCGGCCGGGCGGCGCCGGCCCAGCCGGGCGGCGCCGTCGCGGCCGCGCGGGCCCGGTCTACCCGGTGCGCCAGCCTTGCCCGCCACGCGGGCGGCATGCGAACCTGCTGGAGTGCCTGCAACCCGCGTGACCGCAGCGCCTGCCGCCCGGTTGCGCGGCGAGCCGGTCGCCCGCTCCGTCTTCGCTGGCCTGCCTGCCCGCTACGATCGCCTGGCCTACCTGCTCTCGTTCGGCCAGGACCGGCGGTGGCGGCGGGAGGTCGTCACCGCCGCGGCCGCCGCGTCGCCCCGGCTGGTGCTCGATGTCGCCACCGGCCCCGCCGGGGTGGCACTGGCCGTCGCTGCCCGGACCGGCGCCGACGTGGTGGGGATCGACCTGAACGAGCCCATGCTGCGGGCCGGCCTGGCCCGCGTCCGGCGGCCGGGCCTGCCGGGGCGGGTGCGGCTGGCGGCCGGCCGGGCCGACCAGCTCCCGTTCCCCGACGCCACGTTCGACGCCGTCACCTTCTCCTACCTGCTGCGGTACGTGGACGAGCCCGCCGCCACCATCGCCGAGCTGGCGCGCTGCCTGCGCCCCGGCGGCGTGCTTGCCAGCCTGGAGTTCTTCCTGCCGCCGCAGCCGGGCTGGCGGGCCGCCTGGTGGTGCTACACCCGGCTGGCGCTGCCGGTGCTGGGAGGGCTGGCCGGGGGCCGGGCATGGTTCGATGTCGGCCGCTTCCTGGGCCCGAGCATCAGCGCCCACTACCGGCTCCACCCGCTCCCCGCCCACCTCGCCGCCTGGCGCGAGGCCGGCCTCACCGACGTCGGGTACCGGCTGATGAGCGTGGGCGGCGGACTGGTCATGTGGGGCCGCAAGGCGGCAGGGCCCGGGTCGTGAGCGACGCCCCGTCGCAGGCTTCGTCATCACAGCAGGCACCGGGCCGCCCAGCCACCGCGCGGACCGCGTTCTATGCCATGAACACCGGCACCGGCGGGCCGCGGGACTGGCTGACGCTGCTGCACCCGCCGTACACGCTCTGGCACCTGTCCTACGTGGTGATAGGCGCCGCCGTCATCCCGCACCTGGTGCTGTGGCGGCTGGGCGGCACCCTGCTGGCGTTCTTCCTGGCGGTCGGTATCGGCGCGCATGCGCTCGACGAGTTGCACGGCCACCCGCTGGCGACCGGCATCAGCAACCGGGTGCTGGCGGTCACCGCCGCCGTCTCCATCGCCGCCGCCATGGTGGCGGGCCTGGCCTACGGCGGCTGGCGGATGCTCCCGTTCGTGCTGGCCGGCGGGCTCCTGGTATGCGCGTACAACCTGGAGCTGTTCGGCGGCCGGCTGCACAACGACTGGTGGTTCGGCATTGCCTGGGGCGCCTTCCCGGCGCTGGTGGGCTCGTACGCGCAGCACTGGACGCTCCCGCCGGCCGCCTGGGCGGCGGCGCTCGCCGCGCTCTTCCTGTCAATGGGCCAGCGGGCGCTGAGCACGCCAGCCCGGATGATCCGCCGCCGGGTCGCCCGGGTCTCGGTCCGGATCTCGTTCCTGGACGGGACCGAGCGCCAGCTCGGCGGCGCCGACCTGCTGGCGCCCATCGAGCGGGCGCTGCGGTTCTTCGTCTGCGCCACGGCCGCACTGGCGCTCGTGTTCCTGCTGGCGGCGCGGTGAGCCAGGCACGGTTCGACGTGGTGGTCGCCGGCGCGGGCCCGGCCGGCAGCGCGGCCGCGCTGGTGCTTGCCCGGGCCGGCGCCCGGGTGGCGCTGGCCGACAAGTCCGCCTTCCCGCGCGACAAGGCCTGCGGTGACCTGATCGGGCCGCGGGGCGTGCAGGCGCTCGCCGAGCTGGGGGTGGACGTGCCCGAGGCCGGCCGCGGCAGCGACCTGCTGGCCATCGGCCCGTCCGGCCGCCGGGTCCGGCTCCCCGCCTACCCCGGGCGCCGTTACGCCGGGCATGGGATCATCTGCCCCCGGCTCCAGTTCGACGACGCCCTGCGCGCCGCGGCCATCGCTGCCGGCGCCGTGCCGGTCCGGGCCAGGATCAGCGCCGCCGATACCGGCCCCGGCGGGCAGGTGCGGGCACTGCTGGCGGCCGACGGGCAGCGGCTGGGAGGGGACGTGATCATCGGCGCGGACGGGGCGCTGAGCCCGGTGGCCCAGCTGGCCGGAATGCTCGGCCAGGACCGGGCGCTGTGGGGCTTCGCGATCCGCGCCTACCTGCCGGCCGAGGTGCCGATGCCGCTGCTGGTGCTGCTGGACCGGCAGCCCTGGCGGATCTACCCCGGCTACGGCTGGCTCTTCCCCGGCGACGGCGGGCAGGCGAACGTCGGCATCGGAGTGGGCCTCGGCACCGCCCGCCGGAGCACCGCGCTGCGGGCTGACCTGGCACGGTTCTGCGAGCGGCTGCGCGGCTGGGGCGACCTCGCGGCCGGCGCCGGGCACGGCCCGGTCACCGGCGGCTGGCTGCGGATGGGCGGCACCGGCGCCCCGCTCGCCGCCGGCAACGTGCTGCTGGCCGGGGACGCGGCCGGCCTGATCAACCCGCTCCAGGGGGAAGGGATCGCGGAGGCGCTGATCAGCGGCCGCCTCGCGGCCGAGGCGGTGATCGCAGGCCCCGGCCGCGCCGGGCCCGCCTATGCCGGGGCGGTGGCCGCGGCCTTCGGACCGTACCTCGCCGGCGCCGCCGCGCTGCAGTCCGCCATGCTCGCCAGGCCGCGCCTCACCTCGGCCGGTGTGCGGCTGCTGACCGCGCCGGTGGTCAGCCGGATGCTGGCCGGGACCTGGTCGGTGTACTGGAACGGCCTCGCGGACGGCGCCCGGCCACGGCCCGCGGCCTGGGCCGCGGCCGCCGTGCAGGGCCTCGCCGGGCTGGTAGCCAGGAGCGGGCCCGGGCCGGTACCCGAAGTCGCCGCGGCCCCGGAGGCGGCCCAGGACGGACCGGCCGCCGAAGCGACCGCCGGCCGCGCCCGGGCCTGACGGCGCCCCTCTGCTGGCATCCGGGCCCGATTGCACCCGGTCAGGGCCACCCGGCCGCGGCGGTCGCCTTGCCAGAATTTTAGGGCAACCAAGGTTGCGGCTTTTCCTCGCGAGGTGCCATCGTGAGCGGATGCAGGACGTTACGGCAAGCGCTTCGGACGCCCAGGCCTCGGTCGTCCGGCTGGCCGAGGTCTCGGAAGAGCTGCTCCAGGCGACGAGCGAGTGCGCCCGCCTGCTGGCCCCGGCCGAATCGCCGGACGACCTGTCGCCGGCGGCGCTGATCCCGCTCCAGCGGCGGCTGCAGATGATCGGGCAGATCTCGGACGCGCTCCGGGAGCTGACCCTTCACGGGCAGCGCTTCCGGCGGGCAGAGGCACGCGCCCTGTACGCGGAGGGGCTGACCATGGCCGAGCTGGCCACCGTTTTCGGAGTCAGCCGCCAGCGCGTGTCGATGCTGCTGCGGGAGCAGCCGGCCGCAGCCCCCGCCGCGGCCACCCCGGCCGGGCCTGCGGAGTGACGAGCGAGATGAGACCCGGGACCGGCAGGCGCTTGCCCCCGCCTCGCACCCAGCCGGGAGGGGAGGTGACGGTGCGTGGTGATGATCGCCCGCCCGGGGCGTGGCGATCATCCGGGCCTGCGGGGGCCGCCAGCACGAGCTAGGCCGCCAGGCCAGTTGCTGGCATCAGGTCCGCGGGGGCAGGTATCCGGGGGTTCCGGGGACGGCCGCCTGCGGCCGTCCCCGGAACCCCGGAGCCGGGAGCCCGATCATCAATCGCACCGCCCGCGGGCCGCCGGCCCCGCGGGCTCAGCTCACTTGGAGACGTAGTTGAAGGGCTTCGAGCCGTGCAGCCGGGTGGTCCTGGGGCCGGGCAGGGTGGATGGCTTCACGAACTTGCTGCCGTCCGGCCCGGCCTTCACCGCCAGGTGGGTGGCGCTGCCCCGCAGCAGCTGGTGCCAGGTGAGGAACCATTCGGTCCACCCGTCATCCCACTTGCCGGCCGACGGGCTGCCCACGACCGTGACCGGATCGCCTGCCACCGCCATGTGGTAGTAGCTGCGGGAGTGGGCCGGGGACACGTTCACGCAGCCGTGGCTGACGTTGACGTGCCCCTGCTGGGCGACCGACCAGTAGGCGTCGTGGATGTAGTTGCCGCTCCAGGTGAACCGGACCGCGTAGGGCACCAGCAGGTTGTAGCCATTGCCCTTCATCCGGGTCGGGTTGCCCTTCTCGATGGTCAGGTAGGTCCCGTTGGCGGTGTCGTGGCCCTGCCGCCCGGTGCTGATCGGCCAGTTCCCGATCTCCTTGCCCTGGTAGAACACCTTCATGTAGTGGGTCCGCGTGCTCGCCACGGTGATCAGGGAGGCGCCGATCCGGAAGTCCTGGGTGAGATTGGCGGTGCCGTAAACGTGCGGCGCGATCCGCAGCCCGTCGAAGTGCCCCTTGAAGGACACCTGGGTGTGCTGCGGCCAGTAGTCCTGCGGCCGGAACACCAGCGTCTGGTCGCCGTCCCAGTACCAGGCCCCCGCCACTGGCTTGGAGGTCTTCAGCTGCATCGCCTTCTCGACCGCGTACTTGCGGGTGACCGGCTGGCTGAAGGTGAGCATGATGGGCATGCCCACGCCGTAGGTCTGGCCGGCGCCCTCGAAGATCGAGACCGAGTAGCTCGCGGCCGGGGTGAGCGTCCGGAACGAGCTGGTCTGCTTCACGGCCTTGCCGTTCGGGCCGGTCCCGGTCGCCGTGACCATGTACCGGGTACCGGTGTGCAGCGGCCAGTCCGGGCGCCAGGACGTGCGCGCGTGGTTGAGCTTGCCGAAGACCGTGGTCCCGCCCGAGGTCACCGTGACCTTGCTGACGGTGGCGTGGCTCGCGGAGACCCTGATGCTGGCGTCCGTCCTGACGCCGGAGGCCCCGTTCCCTGGCGTGATCCTCAGGCGCCAAGCCGGGCGGGGCGGGGCGGCCGCCTTGCCGCCGCCCGGCTGCGCGTTCGATGCCGGGCTGGCCGACCCCGAACAGGCGGCCGCGAACAGGCACACTCCCGCCGAGAGGGCGGTGATGGTCAGCCCGGTGCGCCGGGCTCCAGAGCTCCTCGGCCGGGCTCGCCCGGCAGCCAGGCCACGCGGCCGTCGCACCGCGTCGTCACTGTCCCGCACTCTGGTCCTCCGTTACTGATCCGAGAACTCGCAGGTACATACATTCGGAGGCAAGCCGGCGGGCTGCCACGCTCACGCACCGGGGGGCGGCTCACCCTGCCGGGCCCAGAGCCCGCAGAAAACGGCCGCTGCCGGGTGGAACGCTTCCCTATTGAGACGGATTGTGCGGTCCGATGGTTGCCTTTCAACCATATCTTTACCGGACAGTAGCGGTCGTACCGGTTATACCGGTGGCCTGCCCGTCCGTTCGCCGGCCGCGGGCATCCCGCCGGACCGCTCACCGGCGGCCGGCTTTCCGGCCGCCAGCCTCCCGGTAGCCCGTTCCTTCTGCTCGGACGTCCGCTCCTCCCCGGCCCGCTGCTTCTCCTCGGCCCCCTGCTTCCCCGCGGTGAGCGGATGATGCGGGCGGCGGCGCAGCCAGCCGATGAGCGCGGCCAGGGCGGCGAGCGCGGCAGCGGTCAGGGCGGTCGCCGGGACCACGTCCCCGATCCGGTCGAACGGGGTCTGGGCACCCCGCGGCGGCAGGCCCAGCCGGACCGTGGTGACCCCGTGCTGGCTGGTGCTCATCGACGCGAGCAGCCGGCCGCGGCTGTCGAAGGCGACCGAGTCCCCGGTCAGCGCGGCCTGCACCACCGGGCGGCCGGTTTCGGCGGCCCGGATCGCGCTGTAGGAGGCGTGCTGGGCCGGTGCCCAGCTCTGCTGGAATGTCGAGTCCGACGTCTGGTACACGATCAGTTCGGCGCCACGGCGAGCGTCCACCCGCGACATGTCGGGGAAGGCGGATTCGAAGCAGATGAGCACGCCGATCCTGACCGGCTGGCTGCCGGGCGGCCGCACCGTCAGCACCTTCGCCCCGTGACCGGCGATCATGTTGCTCGACGCGGCCTTGCTGATGCTGGTCAGCCAGCCGAGCTCGCCCCGGAACGGGATGTACTCCCCGAACGGGACCAGCCTGGTCTTGGTGTAGCTTCCGGTGATCCCGTGCGGGGTGACCAGAAGCGCGACCTTGGAATGCCCGCCGCTGACGACCGAGTCCTGGCTGACCAGGATCGGCGCCCCGTCCGCCCGCGACAGCGCCTCGATCCGCGCCAGCAGCCGCGGGTCACGCCGCAGGTCGGCGCCGATACTGCTCTCGCCCCAGACGATCAGCTGCGAGTGCCGGCTGTGCAGCCCCTGCGAGAGCCCGACGCTGGCGTAGCCGTGCGGGGGCGGGTGCGCGCCCGGCTGGACCAGCGACACGGTGAGGTGGCGCTGCGGGGCGACGGCCGGCGTCAGCGCGAACGCGGCCGGGCCCGCCGCGGCTGCCACCACCGCCACGGCCGCGGCCAGCAGCCGCACCCGCAGCCGGCCAGCGACCAGCGCGATCAGGATGCCGGTGTTGACGGCCGCGACCGCGAAGCTGACCAGCCACACGCCGCCGATCGCCGCCAGCGACAGCACGTCCGGGTGCTGCCACTGGGTGGTGCCGAGCAGCGCCCACGGCCCGGCGAACCCCTGCCAGGAGCGGATCCACTCGACGACCAGCCAGTAGCTGGGCACCACCAGCAGCGCGGCCAGCGCCCGTCCGGCCGTCACCGGGGCGCGCAGCAGCAGATTGGTGCTCACCCCGACCCCGGTCCACAGCGCCCCGAACGCCACCGCGGCCAGCAGCAGCCCCGGCCCGATGTTCGGCGCCAGCCAGTAGGCGGCCGCGAGCATGAACCCGGTCCCGAACCACCAGCCCCGGACCGCCGCCTCCCGCGCCGACGGCGCGATCCGCATCAGCAGCAACCCGGGGACCAGCCCGAACCAGGCCAGCAGCTCCAGGTTCGGCGCCGGGTAAGCGAGCACCGGCAGCGCGCCTGCCGGCAGCGACGCCCAGTTGACGGGCTGCCCCAGAGCGTGCCCCAGCCTGCGCCAGACACCCACATCCCTATTGTCGCCGGTGGCCGGCTCCCGGTTTTCATCCGTTCCGGTCACGTGCCGCGCCGGGATCACCGGGATACTCCTGCCGAACGGGTTCGCTGCTGGCCGGCGCCGGTACCAGCGGCCGCCCGCCGCCCGCCGAGCCCGGCCGCGGCCGCCCACGCAGCAGCGGCCACAGTGAGCGCGACGAGCAGGTATTCCGGCCAGGCGCCCACCCGGTCGGCCAGGGTGGTCGCTGACAGCAGCGGCACCCGCTCCTCCAGCACCGTCCGGCGCCAGAAATCGCTGCGGGCCAGCATCCTGCCGTCAGGCCCGATGATCGCACTGATCCCGGTGGTGGAGGCCACCACCACCGACCGGCCGGACTCGACCGCCCGGAGCCTGGCCATGGCAAGCTGCTGCTGCGTCTCCCCGCGCTGGCCGTCCACCTCGAAGGTGGCATCGTTGGTCTGCATCGCGAGCAGGTTGGCCCCGGCGCTGACCTCGGACCGCACCAGGTTGTCGAACCCGACCTCGTAGCAGATCACGTCACCAAGCCTGATCCGCCCGGTACGGAACACCACGGCCCGGTGACCGGGCGTGAAATCGCGCGGCTGCAGGTTGACCAGCGACGTGATGTGCGACAGCACCCCGCGGAACGGGATGACCTCCCCGAACGGGACGAGCTGACGCTTGATGTACTGCGCCACCGGGCCCCGGCCTGGCAGCCAGAGCTGGCCGGCGTTGCGGACCGGGTCCTGCAGCACCGCCCCCACCAGCACCGGCCGGTGGATGGCGTCGACCGCGGTCATGATCTGGTCGTACACCAGCGGATACTTGCTGGGGTCGAGGTCGGTCGAGTTCTCGGGCCAGATCACCAGGTCCGGTGCTGGCAGCCGGCCGGCGGCGACCTGCGCGGCGAGCCGCCGGGTGGCCGCGGCGTGGTTGGCGGTCACGGTGGTGGCGCGCAGCAGCCCCGGCAGGTCCCTGGCGTGCGGCACGCTCCCCTGGACTGCTGCCACCACCGCGGTGGGCGTTCCCGCTGGCGTCCCGCCGACCGGGAGCAGTGCCCCAGCGGCGGCGAGCCCTGCCGCTGCCGCGAACCCGGCCACCGGCAGCAGGTAGCGACCGGCCTGCCGGAGCCCGGGCCGGCGGGCGGGGACCAGGCGGGCAGGGCCCAGGCGGGCAGGGCCCAGGCGGGAGCCGGGCGCGCGACCGGGCAGCGTGAGGATCAGCCAGGCCAGCCCCGCCCCGGCCAGTGCCACCAGGAACGTCACCAGCGGCGCGCCCCCGATCGCGGCCCAGGGCGCAGCCGGGGATGACGCCTGGCTCATGGCGAGCCGGCCCCATGGGAACCCGCCCCACGG
>JAIRTY010000079.1 GCA_031254715.1 Nocardiopsaceae bacterium
GGCCCGGGGCGCTGACCAGGCCGGTCGTGGTGACCCGGCCGATCCCGGCCGCGGCGAGCAGGCTCGCCAGGCATAAGCCCGCCCGGCCGGTCCCGCGTACCTGCACCCAGGCGGCCTGCCTGCGCGCCAGGGTGCGAGCGCCGCCGTCGCCCTCGCCGTGTGCGAGCGCGGCGGTCGCCAGTTCCGCGGCGAGCCGCCGTCGCCGGGCGGCCGGAACGGCGTCGCGCGTCCCGGCCGGGACGTCATGCAGGGCCTCGCCCGCCGCCAGCAGTGCCAGTACCCGGTCGACAGCCCGGTCCTGGATGCCGAGCTCGCTGGCGGCCGCGGCCAGCTGTGCCCGGTCGCGGCTGCCATCCAGCAGGCCGAGCAGCCCCGCCGCCCCCGCCATCCCGGTCAGCGCGATGGCGCGGCGCGGGTCAATGCCGATCTGGAGGGTGTCCCGGTTACGCCACACGGGCAGCAGGCCGGCCTTCAGCGCGGGTCTCATGCGGGCAGCGTGGCACGGCATGCCGACAGTAGAGCCTGTCCGGTGGGTCTGGCCGCCGCGCAGCAGGCTGTTGATCCGCGGGACATGCCCAGGCGTGTCCCGCGGATCTTGGCAAGGCGCAGCAGGCCGGAGGTCTGCGGGCCTGGACCGGCTGCCGGAACCGGGCCGTCGCGAGCGGCGGGCGGGCGGGCACCGCCGCGCGGCGGGCGGGGGATACCGCCGCGCGGCGATGCCGCGGGTTACCCGGTGGGGGGCTTACCAGCTGGCCGGGTAACCGCTCGGGAGGGTCCCGGACGGGCTGTCAGACCGGTTGTTCGCCGCCGGCACGCCCAGTGCCTGCAGCATCTGTTCGAAGTTGAGCCCGATCTCGGTCGGGAAGGGCCCGGCCCCGCTGATGCCGCCGGCCTCCGGCAGCTGCGACTCGGCCGAGCTCCCGTCCGGCATCGCCCATCCGGTCTCGATGCCGTCGCCGCAGTCGCACATGTTGGCGATGACGGTGCCGGAGGTGACCCGCTGGCCGGTCTGCACGGTGGGAGTGACGTCCTCGGCCAGGAAGACCATCTTCCCGGCGTCAGGACCGTCGGTCAGCCGGTAGGTGATCCACCCGCCGCCGGGCCAGCCCGCTGAGTTCGCGGTGGCCCCGGTGACGACCGCGTCGCCGAGCGCATACACCGGGCCCGACCCGCCGAAGTCGACACCCATGTCGATCCGCTCCGGGATCAGGCCGCTCACATCGCGGACCGGGTTCCGGTAGGCGGGCGCGGGCGCTGCCTGCTGGCGGGCCTGCTGGTGGCGGCTCGCCGTCCGCAGCCGCCGGGCCTGGACGCGGCTGGCGCCGGCGGGCGGCGCGAGAGTTTCGGCCCGGCTCGCGGTCAGCGGCCCGGCGCCGGGCAGCTTGCTGACGCGTTCACCCAGCGCGGCGCCCAGCCCGGGCAGGGTGATCTCGTCTGCCTGCTTCACGCCGGCGAGATGGTGCACGCTCCCGATCACCGTCGGCGACGCGCCGGACACGATGAGGGTCGAGCCAGCCACGGCCGCGGCGATCCGGACGGGCTTGCGCTGAAAAGCGGCTGCGACGGGGGATCGCTTGCGGCGCTGGTTAACGTGGCTTGCCGGGGGGTGGTGGGGCGTCTTGCGGTGGCGGCCGGAACTGCGGGACATGGCGGGACCTGGGGGTCAGGCGCTGCCTGCGCGCGTTCTCACCCGGCTGCTGGCCGGGGCAGGTCCCGGCGGCCAGCGCGTGCGGACGCCGTGCGGTTTCAGGGCGACGGATCACCAGTGACAGGTGGCCGTCACGCACGCTGGGTGCTGTCGGCGCACTACGTTGCACCACAAACGGGGTCATTGAGGGCGGATCTACGCAAAATATGTCGTAAGTCACACCCGGGCGACGCAGCGCGCGGGGCCCATAGTGCCGGAACGCCGATCGCGCCGCAGGCGAAAGCGCAGGAAAACGAGGGGGGACCGCCGGGAGGGGAAGCTGCCTGCAACGGCTGGCAGCCCCCTCCGGCGCGGGCCCGCCTTCCCCGTAGCGGGCATCCGCCGGCTCCCGGCGCCCTTCCCGGCCGACCGTAGGTCCGGCGGCAGGCCCTGGTCAAAGGCGCCTGTGGATAACTCTGTGGACACCGTGGGGAGATCCCGGAGCGTTCCTGTGGACGGGCGGAGGAGAACGCTGTGAATTCAAAGGTTCTGAGCCCGGTTACAGACCGTCAACCAGGCACGGCCGCGCCTCGCCCCTGTGGACAGGAAATTCGTTCGTCCCGGTCCTATGCGGGCCGGGCCGCCGGGCCGGTCAGCCCCCGGGCCGGTCAGCCTCCGGGCGGTCAGCGTCGGGGGCGGTCAGCGTCCGGGGCCGTCACCCCCCGGATTGTGGCCGCCGGGCTCGTCATCGCCGGGCTTGCCTTCGCCGGGCTTGCCTTCGCCGGGCTTGCCTTCGCCGGGGTCTCCGGCCCCCTGGGGGCCGCTCCCGGCCGCCTCCGGCGGGGCCTGCCCGCCCGCTTCCCCGGTCAGGTCCGACATGTCCAGCTCGGGCCGCCCCCGGACGAACCCGGCCGGGTCATCGAAGTCCTCGGCGGTCGGAAGCAGGTCGGGGTGAGCCCAGACCGCGTCCCTGCCCTCGATGCCGCGCGCCTCGGTGAGCTCGTGCCAGATCACCGCGGCCTCGCGCAGCCTGCGCGGCCGCAACTCCAGCCCGACCAGGGTGGCGAACGTGCGCTCGGCCGGGCCACCGGTCGCGCGGCGCCGCCGGATGGCCTCGGCCAGCGCCGTGGTGTGCGGCAGCCGGCCCGCCGCCGCGGCCTCGACCACGGTGGTGACCCAGCCCTCCACCAGCGCCAGGGCGGTCTCCAGCCGGGTCAGCGCCGCCCGCTGCTGCGGGGTGTCTTCCGGCTGGAACAGCGCCGCCCCGGACAACGCCTCTTGCAGCGCCTCCGGGTTGGCCGGGTCGATCTGCGGCATCGCGTCCCGCAGTTGCGACATGTCCACCGTGATGCCCCGCGCGTACTCCTCGACCGCGCCGAACAGCCGCGCCCGCAGCCACGGCACGTGCTCGAACAGCCGGTGGTGGGCGGCCTCCCGCAGCGCCAGGAAAAGCCGGATCTCGTCGGCCCCGACCGACAGGCCCTCGCCGAACGCGGCGACTCCGGCCGGCAGCAGGGCCGCCGTTCCCTCCGGTCCGAGCGGCAGGCCCACGTCGGTGGAGCTGACCACCTCCCGCGCCAGCGCGCCCACGGCCGTGCCGGCCTGGCCGCCGACCATCATGCCGCCGATCCGCTGCATCATCGCTGCCAGCCCGCCCATGCCGCCCGCCCCGCCGAGGGCCTGCATCGCCGGGGCCAGTTCCGGCGGCAGCCCGGCGGCCAGGTCCTCCGGGCTGCCACTGAGCATGCCGCTCATCGCGCTGACCGCCTTGCCGGCAATCGGGTCGCACAGCTTCGACCACACCGGCAGCGTGGCCTCCACCCATTCCGACCGGCTCCAGGCTTCGGCGCGCCGTACACCGGACGGGAACGAGGTCGCCTCGTCCAGCCAGTGATCGGCCAGTCGGATGGCTTCCGCGATGTGGTTGCGGTCGACGTCGAGCACGCTCGGGTCGCCTTCGGCGGCGACCGCGTTTCTGGCCATGTCTTTGGCGAAATCCCAGTTCACGGGTCCGCCCTGCCAGGACATCAGGTCGGCGAACCGGCGCAGCGCTTCGGCGAACTGCTGCGGGTCCCCGAGCGGCCCGAGCGGCCCGCCGCCGGCCCCGCCGGCCCCGCCGGGCCCGCCGGAACCCCCGGAATCGCCGGAGCCGCCCGGCCCCTGACCGCCGGGCAGGCCGAAGCCAAAGGGAGGATCAGTCATGTCCGTGCCACCTCAGTGCTCTGCTGCGGGAGAACGTCCCCAGGCCCCTCCGGCCGCGCCCCGGCGAAGGTGACCGGCCCCGGGTCGGTGACCGATCCCCGGAGCGCGCGGGCTTTCGGGCAGGATGGAATGGTCACACCAGTCACGTTATCCCGGGAGCAGCAGACCTTGAGCACCGCACAGGCCCCGGTTCGCCATCGGCGCACCGGAGCGGGGCCGGTGAATCCACGGCGTCAGGCCGGGATCCGCCCGGCGCGCCCCGAGCACGCGCGCGGCGACGCCGCCGGAACACCGAGCGCCCCCGGGACGCCAGACCTGCCGGGGACCGGAAGCGCCGCCGGGACACCGAACGGGAATGTGCCCGGCCCGCGCCTGCCCGGCGAGGCCGAGGCCGCGACCGGGACCCGCTCCGGGCCGGCCGCGGCCAGCCAGCCCGCCAGCGGCGGGGGCCCGGTGGTGGGGATCACCGGGGCGGCCCGCGGGCTCGGGCACGCGCTCGCGGCGAGGCTGGCTGAATCCGCCAGCGTCCGGCGGGTGGTCGCGATCGATGATCACCGGGGCGCGGTCAGCGGCGTGACCTGGCGGCTCGCTGACGTCCGCGACCCGGCGCTGGCCGGGCGGCTGGCCGGCGTGGACGTGCTGGTGCACACTGACCTGGACCTGTCCGCCGAGTCGGACTACCGGGCCCGGCGGGCGTTCAACGTGCGTGCCGCGCAGACCGTGCTCACCGCCGCGGCCGCCGGCCGGGTCGCGCACGTCATCCTGGTGACCAGCGCGATGGTCTACGGCGCGCGGCCCGGTAACCCGGTCCCGCTGCCCGAGGACGCGCCGCTGGCCGCCGACCCCGACGGCAGCGTGGCCGGCGACCTGCTGGAGATCGAGCACCTCGCGCGGCGGTCGCGGCGGGCCCACCCCGGGATGACGGTCACGGTCGTGCGCCCGGCGGCGCTGGTCGGCGACGACCTCGACACGCTGGTGACCACCCATTTCGAGTCGTCCCGGCTGCTGGCGGTCAAGGGCTGCATGTCACGGTGGCAGTTCTGCCACGCCGACGACCTCACCTCGGCGCTGGAACTCGCCGTCACCGGCCAGGTGACCGGCAGCTTCGCGGTCGGCTGCGACGGGTGGCTGGACCAGGACCGGGTGGAGGAACTGTCCGGGCTGCGCCGGGTCGAGCTGCCGGCCGGGCTGACGTTCGCCACCGCGCAGCGGCTGCACCGGATCGGCATCACTCCCGCCCCCGTGAACGACCTGCAGTACCTCGTGTACCCGTGGGTGGTGGACTGCGCCACCCTGCGGGCGGCGGGGTGGCGGCCAGCGCACGACAACGAGTCGGTCCTGCGCGAGGTACTCGAGCTGCGCGCCACCCACCGCGGCGGGCAGCGCCGCATCCCCCGCAAGGAGGCGACGATCACCGCGGCCGCCGGCACGGTGGCCGTCATCGGCACCGCCGCCATCGTGCGCGCGGCCCGCCGGCGGCGCCGTGGCTCCCCGCCGCCACCGGCAAGCTGATCCGGGTACGGTGACTGCGTGGACGTGATCAGGCTGGCCGAGCTGCGGGAAGCCCCGCTGTCGGTAGATGAGGTGCGGGCCGCCGTCGCCGATGCCGGGGCGGGCGGGATCGCGCTGTTCGCGGGGACGGTGCGGGATCACGATCATGGCCGGGGCGTCACCCGGCTGTCCTACAGCGCGCATCCGTCCGCGGTGGCCGAGCTCCGGCGGGTGGCCGAGAAGGTGGCGGCCAGCTTCGAGGTGCGGGCGCTGGCGGCCGTGCACCGGGTGGGCGAGCTGGCGATCGGGGACCTGGCCGTGGTGACGGCCGTCGCCTGCCCGCACCGGGCCGAGGCGTTCGACGCCTGCCGGATGCTGATCGACGAGCTCAAGCAGAGCGTGCCGATCTGGAAGCAGCAGTGGTTCGCCGACGGTGGCAGCGAGTGGGTCGGCAGTGCTTAACCTGCGGTCCGCCTCCCGGCGCCAGCTCACGCTGATGGTCGCCGGGGCCGGGGTGGTGATCGCCCTGGCGGCGGCGGCGCTGCTGCCGGTCCCGTACGTGATCCTCAGCCCCGGCCCGACGCTGAACACCCTCGGCCGGGCCGGCAAGCACGAGCTGATCTCGGTCTCCGGCCGCCACACCTATCCGGTCAACGGTCACCTGAACCTGGTCACGGTGTCGTTCCAGGGCGGCCCGTCCGACCACTTCAACCTGTTCACGGCCTTGCAGGCCTGGCTGACCCCGCACTACGCGGTGGTGCCGGAGCAGGAACTGTTCGGGCCCGGCCAGAGCCAGCAGCAGGTGACCCGGCAGGACACCCAGCAGATGGTCAGCTCGCAGGAGACCGCCACCGCGGCCGCCCTGTGCCAGCTCGGGATCGGGTTCACCACCCTGGACACCGTCCTGACCACCGAGAAGGGGATGCCCGCCGCCAGCGCACTGCGCAAGGGCGACGTCATCAAGGCGGTCGACGGCACGCCGGTGACCTGCCGTCACACCACCTCCAGCCTGATCAGGGCGCGGCGGCCCGGGAGCTCCGTCACCCTGGCGATCAGCCATGGCCAGGCGCGCAGGCAGGTGCGGCTGCGGACCGTGCCGTTGCAGGGACATGCCGTGATCGGGGTGACGATCGGCGAGACCTACCGGTTCCCGTTCAACGTGAAGATCAACGTCGGCCAGATCGGCGGGCCCAGCGCCGGGATGATGTTCGCGCTCGGGATCATCGACAAGCTCTCCCCGGCGAGCCTCACCCACGGCCGGTTCATCGCGGGTACCGGAGAGCTGGCGTCCGCCAGCGGGGAGGTCGAGCCGATCGGCGGCATCCAGCAGAAGCTCGCCGCCGCCCGGGCGGCCGGCGCGACGGTCTTCCTCACCCCGGCCGCCAACTGCCACGACGCGGCCGGTGCGGTGCCGGCCGGGCTGCGCCTGATCAAAGTGAGCACGCTGCGCGGAGCCGTGGGCGACCTGCAGGCCCTGAACGCCGGCAAACCCGTTCCCTCCTGCTGATCCCTGTCCTCCTGGCCGGGCCCGGCGCACGAGCCAGCGGTAGGCCGGCGGCTTCCGGGTAGGGAGCGGGGCGTCGGGTGGTGATGTTCACCACCGGCCTACCGGAGGGCGTACGCTCGGTGGAAGCGGGGAAGTTCACCGGCCTGGGAAGAGGAGCGAGACAGATCGTGGCACCTCGGGTCCTTGTTGATGCGACATCGGTGCCAGCGGATCGCGGTGCGCTCGGCCGGTACGTCGACGGCCTGGTAGCTGCGCTCGATGCGGCAGGCGCTGACCTCGCGATCGCCTGTCAGCGCGCCGACGAGGAACGCTACGGCAAGCTGGTGCCTGACGCCCGGATCGTGGCGGGACCGACCGCCATCGCCCACCGTCCAGCCCGGCTCGCCTGGGAACAGACCGGGCTGCCGCTGGTGGCCCAGCAGGTCGACGCCGACGTTCTGCACTCACCGCACTACTCCATGCCACTGCGGGCGGGTGTGCCGGTCGTGGTGACCGTTCATGACCTGACGTTCTTCACCGAGCCGGACGCCCACAACCCGGTCGCGGCCACGTTCTTCAAGTCGGCGATCCGCACCGCGGCGCGGCGGGCGACCAGGGTGCTGGTGCCGTCGAAGGCCACCAGGGACGAACTGGTCCGGGTGCTCGACGCCGACTCCACCCGGATCGACGTCGCCTACCACGGCGTGGATCATGAGCTGTTCCACCGCCCGGAGCAGGAGCAGGTCCGGGCGGTGTCGGACCGGCTCGGCCTGCACGGCCAGCCCTACCTCGCCTACCTCGGCACGCTGGAGCCGCGCAAGAACGTGCCCGCCCTCATCACCGGCTGGGCGGCGGCAGTCTGTGACCTGCCGGACCCGCCCGCGCTGGTGCTGGGCGGGGGCAGCGGCTGGAGCGAAGAGGTGGACGAGGCGGTCGCCGCCGTGCCTGCTCACCTGCGGCTGGTGCGCCCTGGCTACCTGCGTTTCCGCGACCTGCCCGGCTTCCTCGGCGGCGCGCTGGTGGTGGCGTTCCCGAGCCGGGGCGAGGGCTTCGGGCTGCCGGTGCTTGAGGCCATGGCCTGCGGCGCGCCGGTACTGACCACTCACCGCACGTCGCTGCCGGAGGTCGGCGGCGACGCGGTCGCCTACACCGAGCCTGACTCGGAGAGCATCACCGAGGCGCTGGCGCAGTTGCTGGCCGACCGCGGGCACCGGGAGGCGCTCGGCGCGGCCGGACACGCCCGGGCGGAGGAGTTTTCCTGGGCGGCATCGGCGGATGCGCATATGGCCTGCTACCAGCGTGCAGTTGGCCAGCGAGGCGAGTAGCCTCCGTCCGTATGTCCAGCTACCCGCCTGGCTCGCCCGGCAGGATCGGGGCAGAGCCGCTGGAGGCGATCCTCCTCGTCGGCGGCCAGGGCACGCGGCTGCGCCCGCTCACCATCGGCACGCCGAAGCCGCTGCTGCCCACCGCCGGGGTCCCGTTCCTCGCCCATCAGCTCGCCAAGGCCGCGGCGGCCGGCGTGACCAGGGTGGTGCTTGCGACCGCGTACCGGGCCGGCATGTTCGCCGAGTGCCTGGGCGACGGGTCCTCGTTCGGGCTGGAAATCGAGTATGTGCACGAGGAAACGCCGCTCGGCACCGGCGGCGCGATCCGCAACGCCGCCACCGCGCTGCGCTGCTCCGGCGACAGCCCGGTGCTGATCCTGAACGGCGACATCCTTTCCGGCCACGACATCACCGCCCAGGTCGAGACCCATCTGAAGGCCGACGCCGCGGTCACCCTGCACCTGGTGCAGGTGCCTGACCCGGCCCGGTTCGGTTGCGTGCCCACCGACGGCGGCGGGCGGGTGACCGCGTTCCTGGAGAAGACGCCGGACCCCGTCACCGACCGGGTCAACGCCGGCTGCTACGTGTTCCGGCGCGATGTCATCGGCCAGATACCGCCGGACCGGGTGGTCTCGGTGGAGCGGGAGACCTTTCCGGCGCTCATCGGCAGCGGCCAGGTCGTCATGGGCTTTCACGACAGTTCCTACTGGCTGGACGTGGGCACGCCGGAGGCGTTCGTCCGCGGCTCGTGTGACCTGGTGCTGGGGCGGCTGGACTCGCCTGCGCTGGCGGCGGTGCCCGGGATCGGTTCCGAGGCGCTGGTGCTCGGCGGCGCCCAGGTGAGCGCGGGCGCGCGGGTCGGTGGCGGCACCGTGATCGGCCCCGGATCGTCGGTCGCCGACGGGGCCGAGGTGACCGGGAGCGTGCTGTTCGACGGCGTCACCGTCGGACCGGGCGCGAGGGTCACCGGCAGAGTGCTCGGCCCGGCTGCCCGGGTGGCGGGCGGCGCGGTCCTGGACTGCGTGGTCATCGGCGAGGGCGCGGCCGTCGCCGAGGGCAACGAGCTGCGTGCCG
>JAIRTY010000759.1 GCA_031254715.1 Nocardiopsaceae bacterium
CGGCAGGCCCCATGCCTCGTTGCCGAACAGCCACGCCGTCGGCTCCGTCAGGACGCCCCGCGCTGCCAGCGACGGCAGCGGGCGGCCGCTCCGGCCGTCAGCCGCGAGCACCGTGAGCCCGCCCGCCCGCAGCGCCTCGACCGTGTCCGCCACCCCGCCGCTGGCCACCACCGGCAGGTGGAACAGGCTGCCGGCCGATGCCCGCACGCACTTGCTGTTGTAGGGGTCCACCGAGGCGCCGGCGAAGATCACCCCGTCCGCGCCCGCGGCGTCGGCGGTGCGCAGCACGGTACCGGCGTTGCCGGGGTCGCGGACGTTCGCGAGCACCGCCACCAGCCGATGGCCAGCCCGGGCCAGCTCCGGCAGCGGCACGTCCACGAACCGGCACACGGCCAGCACCCCCTGCGGTGTGATCGTCTGCGCCAGCTCGGCCATCACCTCGCCGCTGACCGCCTGCACGTCCGCGCCCTGCGCCAGCGCGCCAGCCGCCAGCCCGGGGTGCCGGGCGCGTGCGGGCGCGGTCAGGAACACCTGCCGCACCACGCCGGGCACGGTGAGCGCCTGGGCCACCGCCTGCGGGCCCTCGGCCAGGAACAGCCGGGACCGCTGCCGCAGCGCCCGCTTGGCGAGCTGACGGGCCGCCTTGACCCGCGGCGAGCGGGTGCTCGTCAGCTCCTGCCCGGCCGGATCCGTCACCCCATCGGCCCCCCGCGCATGACCCGCAGCCCGGCGCTAGGGGGTCGTCCTAGGCCGCGGCACTGTCCGCCGACGGCTCGCCGCCGGGCGGGGCGGGCAGCGCCGCCTTGGCGACCTGCACCAGGGCGGAGAACGCGGCGGGATCGCTGACCGCCAGCTCCGCGAGCATGCGACGGTCCACCTCCACGCCCGCGGCCTTCAGGCCCTGCACGAACCGGTTATAGGTGATGCCGTCGGCGCGAGCCGCGGCGTTGATGCGCTGGATCCACAGCCTCCGGAACGCGCCCTTACGGTCCTTCCGGCCCGTGTAGGCGTACGCCATGGAGTGCAGGACCTGCTCCTTGGCCTTGCGGTACAGCCGTGACCGCTGGCCGCGGTAACCGCTGGCCCGCTCGAGCACTACCCGGCGCTTCTTGTGGGCGTTCACAGCCCGCTTGACGCGTGCCATTTCTCCTACTCCCTTGTGGGCGGGGCGGGGTCAGGGCGGTGGCCCTAGGAGCCCAGCAGCCTCTTCATCTTCTTCACGTCGGCGCGTGCCAGCGGCACGTCGGCCGCCAGCCGCCGGGTCCGCCGGGAAGACTTGTGCTCAAGCAGGTGGCCGCGGTTGGCACGGCGGCGCATGATCTTCCCGGAACCAGTCAGCCGGAAGCGCTTGCTGGCTCCGCTATGCGTCTTCATCTTCGGCATCGCCGTCGTCTCCGTTCTCCCGCTGTCGCGGTTCTCCTGCTCTCGCGCACCGCAGCGCGCCGCTGGCGAGCGGATCTCGCACGCCTTGCCTGCTCGCTCGGCGGCCGCGCTGTTGCGCCGTCGGCCCTTCCGCCAGCCATGTGCTGCCGGGGCCGGGCACCTCCGCCCGGCCCGGTCGCCCGGCCGCTGGGCTGTGGTTTACTGCGTCGCCGGCTCCTCCGCCGCCTCGGCGGGCCTGCGGGCCCGCTGGCCCGGGCGGGCCGGGGCCGCCCCGGCCGGTCGCGTCGACGCGCGCTCGGCCTTTGCCTCGCTCTTGCGCCGATGCGGCCCGATCACCATGATCATATTGCGGCCGTCCTGCTTGGGCTGGGCCTCAACGAACCCGAGCTCCTCCACGTCGCCGGCCAGCCGCTGGAGCAGCCGGAACCCGAGCTCAGGCCGGGACTGCTCACGCCCCCGGAACATGATCGTCACCTTGACCTTGTCGCCCTGCCGCAGGAACCTCTCGACGTGGCCCTTCTTGGTGCCGTAGTCGTGCGGGTCGATCTTCGGCCGGAGCTTGATCTCCTTGATGACGGTATGTGCCTGGTTCTTCCGCGATTCCCTGGCCTTGAGCGCGGACTCGTACTTGAACTTTCCGTAGTCCATGAGCTTGCAGACCGGCGGGCGCGCCGTGGGCGCCACCTCCACCAGGTCCAGGTCCGCTTCCTGGGCCAGCCGGAGCGCATCGTTCAGGGCGACGATCCCGACCTGCTCGCCGTTCGGGCCGACAAGCCTCACCTCGGGCACGCGGATGCGCTCGTTAATACGGGGTTCGACGCTGATGTGACCTCCTGTGTCCTTCCTCCCCGGCCTGCTGCGGCCGGGCCTTCGGCGGCCATCCCTGCGGGGCCGCTCTGCGGCGTCACGCGCCGCATATGCGAAAAGCCCCGCACGGCATGCTTGCGGGGCCACCTGAGCACAAGCCGACGGCCCGGGCAAGGCCTCACTGGGCCCCGCCGGCCTGGCAGGGATCCCGCCAGGGCCGCGTCGGCGCATGCACCCGCCGGATCGCTGACAGCCCGCCCGCTCCCTCGAGCGCGCCGCAGTATCCGGCCCAGCCGACCGGCCTGAGCCGGCCCGGCTTACCCGCCGGCCTAGTGGCCGGCCAGGTGGGAGGCGGTCCTCCGCTTGCACGTCCAGCACGGTGGGTGCCGGCTGGCCGTTCCGTAAGACTAACAGCATTCCGGGCACGCAGGGTATTCCGCGGCGGCCGGGTCAGGGGCGGTCCGGCCGGGCCCCGGCCCGCTGCCCGCGGCCCGCCTGTCCGCTGCCGGCATCCTGCCCGCCGCCCGGCTGTTCGCTGCCACCCGGCTGTTCGCTGCCGCCCGGCTGTTCGCTGCCGCCGGGCTGTCCGCCATCTGCCTGTCCGCCACCGGCCTGTGGATTGCCGGCCCGCCCGCGCCCGGCATCCCGGCCGGCTTGCTTCCCGTTACCGGCTATAGGCTGCCCGTCGCCGGCGCGGGCGGCGAGGGCGGCCAGGCCGGCCGCCCGCATCGCTTCCACCGGAGCCGCGCGCCCGGTCATCAGCTCGACCTGGCCCGCCGCCTGGTGCAGCAGCAGCGCGAATCCGCCCACCACCACGGCCCCGGCCTGCTGTGCGGCGGCGGCCAGCCGGGTCGGCCAGGGGTGATACGCCACGTCCAGCACCCGCGGCGGGACCGGGCCGCCTTGCTCCCAGCGCTGCGCCAGGGCATCTCCGGCGCCACCCGGGATTGTGGATATCAGCAGGTCCGGGCCGGCCTGGCCGGGACGGCCACTGGTCGCTGCCGCCAGTTCCGTGACGGTAACCGTGACGCCCAGCCTGCCCGCCGCTGCCAGCCGCTCACCGGCCCGGGCCGGGTCGCGGACCGCGACCTCGATCGTGGCGTGCCCGAGCGACCGCGCGGCGGCCAGCGCCGAGCAGGCGGTCGCCCCGGCACCGAGGATCAGCACCCGGCCTGCGGTCTCGACCCCGGCCTCGGCCAGCGCCGTCACCATGCCGGGGACGTCGGTGTTGTGCCCGTGCCAGCGGCCGCCTGCGAACACCACCGTGTTGGCCGCCCCCACCGCGGTGGCGAGCGACTCGGTGCGGTCCAGCAGCGGCAGCACGGACCGCTTCAGCGGCATGGTCAGCGACAGCCCGGCCCAGCCCGGGCCGCAGCTCGCCAGCAGCCCCGGCAGGCCGGCCTCGTCGCACTCGATGGCCTGGTAGGACCATCCGGTCAGGCCCAGTGCCTGGTAGGCGGCCCGGTGCAGGACCGGCGACAGGGAATGGGCGACCGGGGACCCGAGTACCGCCGCCTTCATGCCGCCAGCGTAGGGGGTCGGCGCCGGTCACGCAGATCCCGGCCCGGCGGACGATACCCGCGGGATACGCCCTACTTGTGTGCCACGTTCTTCGCCAGCTCGGCCCTGAGCTGCTGGAACACCGCGGGGTCGCTGGTGAACTTGGTCTGCCCGGTCTTCGGGTTCACGGTCACGAAGTACAGCCAGGTGTCGGTCGGGGGGGCCGGGTGGAGAGCCGCCCGGATGGCGGCATCTCCCGGGCTGTCGATCGGCCCCGGCGGCAGCCCGGCGTGCTGGTAGGTGTTGTACGGGGAGTTGACCTTCAACTGCTGGCTGCTGGCCATGATGCCGTAGGTGTGCAGCGAGTACATCACGGTGCTGTCCAGTTGCAGCTTCATGCCGACGTTGAGGCGGTTGTAGATGACCCGGGCGATCTTCGGGAAGTCCTTGACGTCCCTGCCCTCGGCCTGGACCAGGCTGGCGACGGTGATCACGTCAGCCTGGCTGAGCTGGTCGTGGGCCGCGGTCGCCGGCAGCTTGACGCTGCTGGTCTCCTGCTTGAACCGCTTCACCATGGCCTGCAGGACCTGCAGCGGGGGCGTCCCGGGCGGCAGCGTGTAGGTCGCGGGGAACAGATACCCCTCCGGGTTTCCGTGGGCGTAGGCGGGCAGGTTCAGCGCCGCGGTGTTCTTGACCGCCCGCTGGTAGCCCGCTGTGTCGCCGGCCCGCTTGCCGAACCTGCCGATGATCTGGCTGAGCCGCCACCCCTCCGGAATAACGATCTTGAGCTGGACCCGCGCCGATGGCTTGAGCAGCAGCGCCAGCGCGAGCGACGCCTTCATGTGCTGGTGCAGCCGGTAGTAGCCGGGCTCCAGCGACGACCCCTTCGGGCTGGCCTTGGCAGCATTGGAGAACGCGCGGCTGCTGGCCACCACGCCCGCCTGCTGCAGCCGCTCGCCGATAGCGGTGGCGCTGTCCCCTGGCAGGACCCGGACCGTCACCGAGCCGGTGCCGGGCCCGGAGTAGTCCGCCGGGCTGATGTAGGTGCGGTAGAAGTGATAGCCGACCCCGCCCACGGCGCCCACCACCGCCAGTACCACGATCAGGGCCAGCCAGGGCGCCACCCGCCGCATCCCCCGCTTGGGCTTGCGGACGGGCCGGCCGCCGCGGCCGCGCGGGCGGCTGGCCCCCCGGTTCCTGGAGGCCAGGCCGCGGGCAGGGGGATCGGTCAGGAACTCCTCGTCCAGCCTGTCCGCCGCCCAGCCCTGCGAATCTTCGCCGCCCGCGTACCAGTCGTCGGCTGCTGGGTACCCGGGCCGGTCGTCGCGGACACCCTCCCCGAAGCCGGCTGCGTCCAGGCTCGAGGGCCGCCCCCGGCGGCCGCGGCCCGCTCCGGCGGCCGCGGCCGCCGGGCCCCGGCCGGTGCCGTCGTCAAAGCCGCCGTCACCGTAGTAGCCCTGCTCGAAACCGGCCGACGGGTAGCCGCCCGAGTAGCCGTCACCCTCGTAGCCGCCACTGCCGTAGTCCACCGGATACCCGCCGGACGCATAGTCAGCTGGGTACTCGCCGCTGCCCGGGTCGCCGCTCCGGAAGCCGCCGCCGAAGTCGCCGGGCTCCTGGCCGGCGCCGCCACCGGTGCGCGGGTCGAGTGCCGGGTAACCGCCGGAGTAGCCGTCACCCGGGTACCCCTCCCCTGGGCCGAACTGGCTGTCCCAGTCCTGATCAGCGGCCGACCGCCCGCCCTGCCAGGTGATGTCGGACGAGGGGAGCGGCGGCAGCGGGCCGGACGGGTGCTGGCCCGCCCGGTCCGACCCGCCGGGCAGCGGCCCGGACGGGTGTGCCTGCCAATCCGGCTCCGGCGGCCCGGCGCCCGGCCAGGCTCCCGACCCGGAATCCCAGCTGCCCGTGTCCCAGGGCCCGGTGTCCTCCTGGTATGGCCCCAGATCGTGCGGGCCTGTCTCGCCGTAGCCCCGGTAATCCGCTGCGGGCTCGCCGAAATGGTCGGCCCGTCCTTCGTCCTGCGCCCCGTCTGGCCCCCGCCTCCGGCGGCGGGTCATACACCGGCTCCGGGGCGCGGCGTGACCAGCTCGCCTGCTGGCCGCCCGGTAGCGCGCTCGGAGTCGAGAGCCCCTTGCAGGATCAGCGCCGCCGCTGCCTGGTCCACCACCGGCCGCCGCTGGCGGGCATCCCGCCCGCCCTGCCGCAGCGCTTCATGGGCGACCGTGGTGGTGAACCGCTCGTCCACCAGCCGCACGGGCACGGGAGCGAGCCGGGCCGCCAGCGCGGCCGCGAAGGCGCGTGCCGATCCGGCGGCGGTGCCCTCCCGCCCGGACAGGCCGGTCGGCAGCCCGACCACGACCTCGATGGCCCTGGCATCGGCGGCCAGGGCGGCGAGACGCCCGACGTCGCCCGGCCCGCGCCGAAGGGTGGCAAGCGGGCTGGCCAGCACGCCTCTGGGGTCAGAGCGGGCAACCCCCAGCCGCGCCGACCCCACGTCGACAGCCAGCCGCGCGCCAGCCCGCACGATCAGCCTCCGCGCGCCCAGTGCCTCGTACGCGTTATGATTGCGGGTTTCATTCGCGCATCGGTGTGGGTGCAACACGATTTCACGCTACGCCACCGGGCAGTGCCATGTCTCTCACAACAGTCCGAACCGCGGCAAATGCCTCCGCAATCACAGCAGGCGCCCGGTCACCCTGCGGCGCTCCGCCGCCCTGGGCCACGTCGTCCCGGCCGCCGCCGCCCCCGCCGAGCTGGCGGGCAGCGGTGCGCACCAGTTCACCGGCTGCGGCCCCCCGCTCCCGTGCCTGGTCGCTGACGGCGATGACTACGACCGGCCGGTCGGAAGCGACGCCCGCGATCATCACCACCGCGGGACGTCCTGCCAGCCGGCCGCGGACGTCGAGCGCGAGCTTGCGGATGCCGTCCGGGGTGGTCCCGTCCGGCACCTGATAGCCAACGAACGCCACCCCGCCGATGTCCTCGGCCCTGGCGGCCAGGTCGCCGGCCACCGCCAGCAGCTGCGCGGAGCGGAGCCGCTCCAGGTCACGCTCTGCGTCGCGGACCCGGGCCAGCAGCGCCGCGACCCGGTCGGGCAGCTCCTCCGGGCGCGCCTTGAGCTGCTCGGTGAGCTGGCTGACCAGCAGGCTCTCGGTGGCCAGGTAGCGGAACGCGTCCGTGCCCACGAGTGCTTCCACCCGCCGCACTCCGGTCCCGATCGAGGCCTCGCCGAGGATCTTCACCAGCCCGAGCTGGCCGGAGCGGGCCACGTGGGTGCCGCCGCACAGCTCCCGGGAGTAGTCCCCGACCTCGACCACCCGGACCTGGTCGCCGTATTTCTCGCCGAACAGCGCCAGCGCCCCCATCGCCCGCGCCTGGTCGATGGGGGCGATGAACGCCCGCACGTCCAGGTCGCCGATGAGCACGTTGTTGACCTCGTCCTCGACGTCGCGCAGCACCGACGGCGGGACCGCGCCACCGGCCGTGAAGTCGAACCGCAGCCGGCCCGGCGCGTTCTCAGAACCGGCCTGGGCCGCGGACTCCCCGAGAGCGCCGCGGAACGCCCGGTGCACGAGGTGGGTGGCGGTATGGGAGCGGGAGATTGCCCGCCTGCGCTCCACGTCGATCTGCGCGTGCGCGGGCGCGCCCACCTGGACCTCGCCCGAGGTGACCACGCCCCGGTGCGCGACCAGCCCCGGTACCGGAGCCTGCACGTCCCGGACGTCCACCACGCCCCCGGCCGCGCCGGTGGCGCCGCCGGTCTGGATGGTCCCGGTGTCGGGCAGCTGGCCTCCGCCTTCGGCGTAGAACGGAGTGCGGTCGAGGATCACCTCTACCTCAGTGCCCGCTCCGGCGGACGGCACCGAGACGCCGTTGACCAGCAGCCCGGTGACCGTCGCCTCCCCCGTCACCTGCTCGTAGCCGGAGAAGGCGACCGGGCCGGACCGGTCAAGCAACGACGTGAGAACCGAGATGTCGGCGTTCCCGGTCTTCTTCGCCCGCGAGTCCTCCCTGGCGCGGCGGCGCTGCTCGGCCATCAGCCGCCGGAAGCCCTCCTCGTCCACTGAGAGCCCCTGCTCACTGGCCATCTCCAGGGTCAGGTCGATCGGGAAGCCGTAGGTGTCGTGCAGCTGGAACGCCTGCTCGCCCGGCAGCACCGCCGAGCCGCGCCGCTTGAGCTCGCCCACCGCGGCGTCGAAGATGGCCGACCCGGTGCGCAGGGTCGAGCTGAAGGCGGCCTCCTCGGCGTCGATCACGCCGTGGATGCGGGGCGCATCGGCGGCGAGCTCGGGAAACTGCGGGGCTAGCGCGCCGATCGCGACGTCGGTGAGCTCGTGCAGGTACCGCTCGCCCTCCCCGCCCCGCGCCGATGACAGCCCGCCCGCTCCCCCGCGCTGGCCGCCCGACAACAGTCGCAGGTTGCGGATCGTCCGGCGGAGGATCCGGCGCAGCACGTAGCCGCCCGCCTCGTTGGACGGGAGCACGCCATCCTCCACCAGCATCACGGAGCAGCGGACGTGGTCAGCAATGATCTTGAGCGAGGTGTCGGTCCGGTCGTCGCGGCCATAGGCCTGCTCGGTGAGCTCCGCCGCCCGGTCGAGGATCTTCCAGGTGGTGTCCACCTCGTAGATGTTGTCGACGCCCTGCAGCAGCGCTGCCATCCGGTCCAGGCCCATCCCGGTGTCGACGTTGCGGGACGGCAGCGGGCCCTCGATGTCGAAGTCGTCCTTGGCCCGGACCTTGCTGAGCTGGTCCTGCATGAAGACGAGGTTCCACACTTCCAGGAAGCGGTCCTCGTCGGCCTCCGGCCCGCCGTCCCGGCCGTACTCGGGACCGCGGTCGTAGTAGATCTCCGAGCAGGGGCCGCCCGGGCCGGGCACGCCCATGTGCCAGTAGTTGTCGGCCAGCCCGCGGCGCTGAATGCGGGCCGGCGGCAGGCCGATCTCGTCCCGCCAGATCGCGAACGCCTCATCGTCGTCGTGCAGCACCGTCGCCCAGAGCCGGCTCTCGGGGAAGCCGAAGCCGCCGTCCGCCTCGGACTTGGTCAGCAGCTCCCAGGCGAAGGGGATCGCCTTCTCCTTGAAGTAGTCGCCGAACGACCAGTTGCCCAGCATCTGGAAGAACGTCGCGTGCCGGGAAGTCCTGCCGACCTCCTCGATGTCGACGGTGCGCACGCACTTCTGCACGTCCGCTGCCCGCGGGAAGGGAGGGGGCTGCTGGCCGAGCAGGTAGGGCTTGAACGGCTGCATGCCGGCGACGACGAACAGCAGCGTGGGGTCGTCGGCGATCAGGCTGGCCGAGGGCACAATGGTGTGCCCGTTGCGCTCGAAGTAGCTCAGGAAACGGCGGACGATCTCTGCCGACTCCATCAGCGGCCATCCTTCACGTCATCGGGGGAGGTGCCCTCGCCGGGTGCCGCGGCTGGCAGCCCCGGGCGGGCCGTCTGACCTTCGAGGGTACGGTCTTGCCGGCCCGGATGTTGTTCCATGTACAGCGCCATGCCCTCCCGTACGTCGGCCACGAACCCGGCGAGCTGCTGGCGCCGGAAGCCCGGCGACACCGACCGGGTCAGGGCGGTCAGCCGCCGGTACGCGGTCACGCCCAGGACCGCGCCCAGGATGAGCCAGGTCAGCCTGCGGATCATCGCCTGGCACCCGCCTTCCGTGCGCCCGGTCCGCGCCGGGCCGTCAGCTCTCCCCGGCTGGCCGGGCCGCGACGCGGCAGCGCTCTGGCGTCGCCATGCCCCTGGCCGCGGGCCGGGCCCGCCCGGCGCAGCCCCAGTGCCCGGTTCACCCCGAACGCCAGCGCCGACACCCGGACCAGCGGGGCGCCGGCCCCGGTGGTGATGGCACGGGCCACCGGCATCAGCACCGACAGCCGCCGCGACAGCTCCGCCATGGCGGAGGTGACCTCATCCATGCTGGCCGTGATCGAACTGGTCCGCGTCAGCTGCTCGTCGGCCCGGTCGATGGCCGCGTGCGCGCGCTCGGCCAGCAGGTCCCCGCGCTCGCGCAGTCCGGTCACGGCCTGGCTGGCATCCGTCGCCAGCCGTGCCAGCCGCAGCAGCACGAACACGCCGACGCAGACGAGTGCCAGCCACGCCGCCACGCCCACGATCACCGCCACCCACACGGCGTTCAGCATGATTGCTCCCTCGGTGTTGGCCCGGGGGGACGCCCCCCCAGACCCCCGGCGGGTATGGCCCGGGGGACGCCCCCAGACCCCGGCAGAGTATGGCCCGGGAGACGAATCCCCGGGCCCGCCAGGCCGGCCGCGGCCCAGCGCGCCCGTCCGGAAAGTCACTGTGCCTGCCTGTGCCCCCTGTACCCG
>JAIRTY010000796.1 GCA_031254715.1 Nocardiopsaceae bacterium
CAGGCGGCCCGGCTGGGCCGGGCGGGCCACCGGGATCACCGGGTGGTCCTTGGTCACCGGGTGGTCCTTGCTCGCCGGGCGGTCCCGGGGTTTCGGGTCCGGGTGGCCCTTCGGGGCCGGATGGCCCGGCCGGGCCGGGCGGGCCGGGGCCGGGCCACGACAGCCACCACCAGCCGTCGCGCTCGCCGGGCGGGTTGGAGCGGCGCAGTTCAGCGGACATCAGGGTTCCCTGGCAGAAGGAGCGGTGCCATTCGGCGCGGCGGATCGCCGCCGCGAACGGGCCGGGCCCGCCGGCGCCGTAGGTGACGGTCTGCACGCCGGTCCCGACCGAGGCGACCGCGGGGGAGGGTTCTAGCTGGGCGGCGTAGGCCTCCCACATCAGCGCGGCGGCGATGTGGCGGGCGCAGTCGGAACCGTGCCACCATTCGGCGGCGATCTCCTCGGCGCGGTCGCGGGGCAGGCCGCCGTCGGAGGGCGGGTCCAGCGGCGGGGCCCACGCCTCCCACGGCTCGGCCGGGTAGGTCATGCGGTGGCTGGGGCCTTCTGCTCCTGCCGCTGCTGCGGCTGCTGCTGGCGGGGCTGGGACCGGGAGCTGCGGCCACGGGCGCGGCGCGGGTGCTCCTCGACCAGCTCGGCCTTCGCGAACGGCGTGGCGCCGTCCGGTTCCCGCTGGGTCACCGGGTCGATGATCACGCAGGCGAAGCGCGCCCACACTTTGAGCAGCGTCACGTTATCTTGGAACGCCGACACGACGACCCGGCCGTCCTCGTCCACCAGCACGCCCGAGGAGTCGAGCTGGAACCGGATGTCCTGCCGGACCCCGATGATGAGGTTGTCCCACGCCCCGGTGAAGAAGTCGGCGTCGCCGGCGCGGGGGAACGGGTCGTAGGCGACCGGCACCCCGTACAGCGTGTCGATCGACCCGGAGTCGGTCTGCGCGGCGCCGAGCAGCAGCGCGCCGGACTGGTCGCGGACGCCCCGCAGCACCGACCGGACGCCCAGGTCGGCGGCCGAGCCGGTCACCGCGAGGCCCTGGTCTTCGACCTGGCCCATCGCGTCGTTGATCGTGGCTACCACGTCGTCGCCGACGGTGGCCTCGACCGCGTGCGCGGACACGCCGCCGTCGGGGAACGTGGCGGGCGCGTCGAGGCCGAACAGCACCGCGTTGTCGATCGCGATCGCGATCGCCTCGGCGAGCCGCGGCCGGACCCAGGCCCACAGGTTGATGTCGGTGTCGTCCACCATCGCGTCGGGGATCGCGGTCACGGCCGCGACCTCCTCGGCGGTCATGGTCTCCAGGCCGAGCGCCATGTCGGTGTAGGGCTTGCGGGCGCCGTAGGGGACCGAGGACCAGCCGGCGTTGGGGAACGCGCGGGGGACCGGCATGTGGGTGATGCGGGTGCCCATCGGGACGGTGTTGCCGAGGCGGAGGACCACCGACTGCTGGGCGGCCTCCTCGATGATCTGTGAGGAGAATTCCTCGGGGATGACGTCGTGGAACCCGGAGCCGGGAACGATGTCGCCGTTCCCGTTCCCGGGGTCGGTCCCGTTTTCGCGTGGGTGACGTGGCGGCATGACAGCGCAACTTTCCTTTTGAGCAGGAGTGAGTTTGCGCCGCATTTCGCGCCACCCGGATCAAGCGCCGCATCGCGCTGCGCGCTGTCCGGGCCTCAGCATCACGCCTCGTAAGGCGCCCGGGTTCGGCTACCGGCTGCCCCCCGCATCGCGCCGCAGGGGCATCGCCGTCAGGCTAACACTCACCGCTGGGATTTCCGCAGCGCGCCGGGGTGAATGCGATGTTTCCCGATCTTGTCGCGTCCGCCCTGGCGGCGGGACCGGGCGGTGGCGTAGAAGACGCTGGTGCCCTTGCGCTTGCCGTATTCGGCGCGGAACCGGGCGAGCATCTTCCGCCCGTGCTTAGTCAGCGGCATGTCATGTCCCGGTCCAGACCCACAGGTCGCCGCCGACGAGCCAGCCGTCGCCGGGCTGGCCGGGCCACGGCAGCTGCGATTCGCTGGCGAGGACACCGAGGATGTGCAGGCCGGCCCCCGGCGGTCCGGGCGGGCCTCCGGGGGTGCCAGGCGGGCCTGCCGGCCCCGGCGGTCCGGGCGGTCCGGGCTCGCCCGGTGGTCCGACTGCGGCGGCGGTAACGGACATCCGGCGGGTCCGGCCGCCTCCGGGCATGGTCATCGCATCTCCTCGTCAGTCGAGACGGACCCAGCCGCGAGCCGGGTCCCAGGTCCGCGCCACCACCCACTGCGAACCCGTCCACCCCTTGAGCGTGCCGGGCACCCAGGCGCCGGAGGCATTGCGGCCGCGGATGCGCTGGAGGCCGGTGATGTCGACGGCGCAGGCGACGACCGCGCCGGCCTGGTTGAAGCCGTTGGCGAGCTGGACTTGCTGCCCGGCGCTGGCGCCGGCGAGGTCGTTGGAGGCGACGGACAGCCGGACCCGCATCGGCCGCCACGACACGACGTTGCGGTCGGTGTTGACCTGCCCGAAGCCGCCACCGGGTCCCATCGGCGGAATCCAGGTCATCGCGTCCGATGCGGTTGTCCAGTCGAAGACGGCGAAGCCCAGGATGCGGGCGCGGCGGTTCACCGACCCGGAGTGGACCTGGAGCGGGTTTGTCCAGTGCGCTTGCCAGGCCGGGACGGCGGGCGCGGACATCTGGATGGTCCGCTCGGTCATCACGGTGATCGCGAGCAGCCCCTCGGCGGGCCAGCTCCCGGCGCCGGTGGTGATGTTGCAGTCGATCCGGTCGCCGGTGGTGAGCCGCCGACCCGGGATGCAGCGGAAGATGTCGAGGCTGCCGTGCGGGAGCTGGTCGGAGATCCGCCACGATAGCTGGGCGACGCGGGTCCAGCCGCCGCCGGCGGCGGTGGGGATGCCGGTGGGGAACTGGGAGACCCAGTTCCAGTTGCCGCGGGTGGCGACGGCGTGGAACAGGATGCCGGGCCGGTCGGGTGCGGTGTTCGCGCCGCTCATCGTTGTCCAGATAGCGGTGTTGTTGTAGGTGTGGGCGGTTCCCAGGACCCGGGGCGCGGAGACGACGGGCGGGGTGGTCATGAGGTGTCGAGCCAGAGGCGGCCGGTGGGCTGGGGGCCGGTGGGCTGGGTGTTCTGGATCAGGACGTAGGTCTCCCCGGCGGGGCCGGGCGGGCCCTGGATGCCCTGGTTGCCGGTCTGTCCTTGGGGTCCTGGCTGGCCCTGCGCGCCGGTCGCCCCGGCGGGCCCTGGCGGGCCGAGGGG
>JAIRTY010000807.1 GCA_031254715.1 Nocardiopsaceae bacterium
CGGGTGCGGCCCGGTGGGTGCCGTCCCTGGCTGAGCTGACGGGTGCGGCCCGGTGGGTGCCGTCCCTGGCTGAGCTGACGGGTGCCGCCCGGCCGGTGCCCTCCCGGCTGGGCTCACAGACGCTGCCGGGCGGCGCCCTGCTGCCGGGGCCGGCGTGGCATGATCGTCCGGGCTGACGCCGGCCTCCGGCCGGAGGCGCCGCGGCTGATGGGAGTGGATATGCCACCGCGTCCCCGGGTGACCGTGCTGGGCAGCATCAACACCGACATCTCGGTCGGGGTGCCGCACCTGCCAGGGCCGGGTGAGACGGTGCTGGGGGCGGCAGCCGCGATCGGTCCCGGCGGTAAGGGCGCGAACCAGGCGGTTGCCGCCGCCCGGCTGGGCGCGCTGGCACGGATGGCCGGCTGCGTCGGCGACGACGATTTCGGAGCCCGGCGGCTGGCCGGCCTGACGGCCGAGGGGGTGGACACGGCCGGCGTCCGTGCCGTGCCTGGAACGGTCTCGGGGCTGGCGCTGATCACGGTGGATCCGGCCGGCGAGAACGCGATCACCGTGGCCCCGGGAGCAAACGAGGTGGCCGGCGAGCCGGAACTGGCGGCGGCGTTCGCGGCCGGCTGCGACACGCTGGTGCTGTCGGCCGAGATCCCGGCGGCGGCGCTGGCCGCGGCGCTGGCCCGGGCCCGCGCCGGGGGAGTGACCACGGTGCTCAACCTGGCGCCGGTACCGCCGGGGGCATCCGGCCTGCTGGCCGCCGGGCCTGACTGGCTGGTGGTCAACCTGCCAGAGGCGGCGACGGTGCTGGGCCGCCAGGTGCCGCCCGGGCAGGCGGGGGCCGCAGCGGCCGAACTCGCCCGGGCAGGTGCCCGGCACGCGGTGATCACCCTGGGAGCGGCCGGGGCGGTGCTGGCGGGAGCGGCGGGGGAGGCGGCCGTGCCGGGGTTCAGCGTTCGGAGCGTGGACTCGGTGGGAGCGGGTGACGCCTTCGTGGCGGCACTCGCCGTGGCCCTGGCGGGCGGCACCGCACCGGCCGAGGCGGTCCGGGCGGCGTGCGCGGCCGGCGCTGCGGCGGTGACCAGGCGCGGTGCCCAGGAAGGCCTGCCCCGCCCAACCGACATCCGGGCCGTCACCGGCCTCAGCTGGCCCGGTCTCTCATGATCGTGGGGATTCGGTGGGGTGGCCGGCCTCCCGATCCATCACGATCATGAAAACCCGTGGGTTAGGAACGGGTCGCAGGCCCGGAAACGGGTCGCAGGCCGGGAACGGGTCACAGGCCCGGGAACGGGCGACGCCCCGTGAGCGGGGGGAGCACACGGGGCGTCGCCAGGACTGGTGTGCGGTCGCCTCCTCGGCGAGTGGCGCAACGCGGCTCCAGCCGGACGGTATTCCGCGAAGGCAGTTGTAATTGCGGCCCGGGGCACACATCACACCAGCCGACGAATCATAACGGCCCCCCGCCTCCTGCTATTCCCCGGCCCGGGAGGTGACAGGGCGCCGCTGCGCGGTGTGCGCGGGGAGCCACGGCGGGGATAGGGTGAGTGTCGCGTTGGGGCAGTGCGGTATCAAAGGGGCGGCTGCCGGTGGCCCAGGACAATTCCGTGGTCGGGTGCATCGGCGTGCTCACCGTCGCCACCCGGGGGACGGCCGGGCCCGGTGAGGTGCTGGTCAGGTTCCGGGGCGGATCCGAGGCCTTCATCGCCTGGTCGCCCGAGCCCATCCCGCGCGGATCGAACGTGCTGGTCATCAACGAGCGCGGCACCAGGGCAGTGGATGTCAGCGAATGGATCGATCCGCTCAGCACCGGCCCGGGGGACCGGCACCCGGATGCCCCCCGCTATCCCCTTCCCGGCGATGACGCCGCGTAAGGAAGACGCCGCCTAAGGAGGCAGCTCATGTTCGGTTACCGCGTTCCGGCCCCTGACCAGGCACTGCTGATCTCTGGCGGCCGTCACTGGCGTGGCGGGGCACCGTTCCGTGTCGTGGTCGGCCACGGGGCTGTCGTTGTCCCGCTGCTGCGCAAGTCCCGGTACCTGACCCTGGCCATGCAGGAGTCCGAGGTGGCCGAGACCTGCGTGACGAAGCAGGGCATCTCGGTGAACGTGCGGGCCGTGATCGCGTTCAAGGTCGGCAACGACGAGGAGAGCGTTGTCAACGCCGGCCAGCGGTTCCTGTCCGACCAGGACCAGATGTCGACCCTGACCGGCCGCATCTTCGCCGGTCACCTGCGGTCGATCGTGGGCTCGATGACGGTGGAGGAGATCGTCACCGAGCGGCAGAAGCTGGCGATGGAGGTGCTGGACGGCTCCAAGGCGGAGATGGCCAAGATCGGCCTGATCGTGGACTCGCTGCAGATCCAGTCGATCGACGACATGAACTCCGGCTACATCGACGCCATGGCGGCACCGCACCGGGCGACGATCCAGCAGCAGGCCCAGATCGCGCAGGCGATGGCCAACCAGCGGGCGGCCGAGGCGGAACAGGAGTCGCAGCGCAACCAGGCCGAGTACGCCCGTCAGACCGCGGTCGTGCAGGCCCAGTACAAGGCCGAGGTGGACAAGGCGCAGGCGCAGTCGGCGCAGGTGGGACCGCTCACCCAGGCGCAGGCGCAGCAGCAGGTCATCGACGCCCAGGCCGACCTGGCCCAGCGGCAGGCCGAGCTGCGGCAGCGTCAGCTGGTGGCTGAGGTCGTGAAGCCGGCCGAGGCGGAAGCGGAAAAGGTCCGGATCATCGCCAAGGCCGAGGCGGAACGGATGCGCATCCAGGCCGAGGCCGCCGCCTCCAACAACCGGGTTGCCCTGGACCGGATGCTCATCGACCAGCTTCCGCAGATCGTCAAGGAGGCCGCTGGCGGGCTGGCAGGAGCGAACGTCAACGTGATCAACGGCGCCGACGGGCTGGGCGAGCTGGCGGCCGGGATGGTCGGGCAGGGGCTGACGATCCTCAACTCGATCAAGAAGAACCTCGGCAGCGAGCAGGAACCCCGCGCCAGCGCCGACGGCCAGGCGGCCCTGCCCGACCGGACCGCGGACGGCCAGCCCAACAGCTGATCACCCACCCGGGCGGGCCCCGGTAGTGCTGCGCTGGTACAGCTGAACGTCTGTCACGGCCGGCGAACCTCGACCAGGTCCTCGACGATCTGGAAGTCGGCGACGTTGTGAGTCAGCAACGGCACTTTCTCGACGGCGGCCGTTGCCGCGATTGCCAAGTCGGTCTGGCGCCGCCGGGGCTGGCCGCCGCGCTGGGCGACCGCGGCGGCCAGGCGGCCCCACGCCCGCGCAACCTCGACGGTCACCGGCAGCGGATCGAAAGTCGCCTCCACAGCGGCGAGACGATCGGCGCGGCGCGCGCGCTCATCCGCATCGTCGGCGAGAAGCACCCCGAAGTGCAGTTCGGTTATCGACGCGACGCTGATGGCCACTTCCATGTCTTCGGGAGCGTCCGCACCGATCAGCACCGAGGTATCCAGTACGGCCCTCATGCGCCGAACGGGTCGGCAATGCCAGCGCCGAGCCGGGCAAGATCGTCAGCAAGTCCTCGCGGCGCCGGGCCGTGCCATACCTGTGCCAGGGCAGGCCCGCTGACCCAACTGCGTCGGCGGGTTGGGGCAAGCTCGGCTACTGGTCGCCCCGCGACGGTGACGGTGAACGTTTCGCCGGCCTCGACGCGGCGCAGCACCTCGCTCACCTGATTGCGGAGTTCCTTTTGCGGGATGGTCCTCATACAGCGATGGTAGCACTTCTGCTACCCTGCGGGGGTGGCGATCGTGGCCGGGCTGACCGTGGGCGTGGCGGTGGTGTGGGTGTACCTGGTGGCCGGGCACGGCGGGTACTGGCGGACGGACGTCCGGCTGCCGGCGCCGGCCCGCCCGCCGGGCCCGGACCGGTGGCCCAGCGTGGTGGCGGTGGTGCCGGCCCGGGATGAGGCTGCGATCCTGCCCGAGACGCTGCCCACGCTGCTGGTCCAGGAGTACCCGGGGGAGTTCGCGGTGCTGCTGGTGGACGACGGCAGTACCGACGGCACCGGCGAGGCGGCCGCGCGCCTCGGGCGGGCGGCCGCCGCCACGGCGGGCAGCAGGCTGCGGGTGATCGGCGCCAGCCCCCCGCCGCCGGGCTGGGCGGGCAAGGTGTGGGCGATGGCCGAGGGG
>JAIRTY010000815.1 GCA_031254715.1 Nocardiopsaceae bacterium
GAATGGATGACCGCCTCCGCCGAGTAGGCATGAGCCGCCACGTAGCTCCCGCGGCGGGCCGCTTCCCCGGTGACGGCCTGGATCTCCTCGGCCGAGTACTGCGGCGGGCGGATCGGATCGGCGGGCGAGGCGACCCCGCCGGAGGTCATCATCTTGATCGCGTGGGCGCCCTGGCGGAACCGCTCGCGCACCGCCCGGCGCAGCGCGTCCACGCCGTCGACCACCTCGGTGGTGTGCGCGCCGCAGGCGCACAGGTCCTGCCAGGGCGCGCGCGGGTCGCCGTGCCCGCCGGTCTGGCTCAGCGCGGCCCCGGTGTACAGGTAGCGCGGCGCGGCGAGGAGCCCCTCGGCGATGGCGGCGGCCAGCCCGGCGTCGCCGCCGGCCACGTCCCTGACGGTGGTGAAGCCCCGGCTCAGCGCCGCCGCCAGCCGCCGCGCCCCGGCCAGGGCGAGGTAGCTGAGGCGGCTGGTCTCGGTCTCCAGCAGGCCCAGGTGCGCGGCGTAGGCGTGGAAGTGGGCGTCGATGAGCCCGGGCACGACCGTGCCCCCGTCCGCGTCGATGACCTGCCCGGCGGCCCGCACCCCAGGCCCGGTCTCGGCGATGACCCCGCCCTCGGCCCGGACCGAGCCCTCGGCCATGTCCGCTGACTCGCCGTCGAAGATGAGGGCGTTGGTGATGGTCAGGCTGCCGGCATCCGCGCTGCCGCCCATAACTGGCTCTCCTTAGCTGCTCGCCCGCCGGGTCCGCGTCACTCGCTGCCCGCCGCGCGCAGCCGCGCGGTGGCATCCTCGTCGGCTTCCAGGGTCTCCGGATCCACGGCCACGCGGTAGTCCCGGGCGGCGGCCGCCACCGAGACGAAGCCGTTCCTGACGTCCCTCGCCACCCGGCCCGGCTCGCGGTCGAAGGGGTTGCCGTAGCCCCCGCCGCCGCCGGTCTCGTTGGCGAGCACCTCCCCGGCGGCCAGCCGGTTGTAGCTGTGCCCCTGCACCACCTCGCGGCTCGTCCCCGGGTTGAGCACGATCCGGTTGTTCTCGCCGCTGCGGCCCTCGCCGATCGGCCATGGCTTCGTCTTCGTCTTGTAGACCAGGCAGATGCCGGTGGACGGGGCCAGGAACCGGTAGACCCGGCTGACCCCGGCGCCGCCGCGGAACCGCCCGGCGCCGCCGGTGTCCTGCCGGTAGCCGTAGGACTCGATGAACATCGGCGACTTGGTCTCCAGCACCTCGACCGGGTTGTTGCGGCAGCCGGGCTCGGATATGTGCATGATCCCGTCCGCGCCGTCCCCGCCGGCGTGGGCGCCGAACCCGACCGCCTCGTTGGTCGCCTCCAGCCACGGCTCGCCGGTGCGCGGGTTGACTCCCAGGCCCATCATCGAGCAGACGTCACCCCCGGAGCAGGCCGGGACCTGGCCGGGCATGCCCTGGGCGAGCGCCTTCAGCACGACCTCGCCGCCGAGCAGGCCCGTCCACAGCGTGAACGTGGGCATCGGCGGCACCGCGTGCATGACGGACCCGGGCTCGGTGATGACCCGCAGCGGGCGGAAGTTGCCAGCGACGACCGGTGTGTCCGGGGTGGTGAGGGCCTTGAACACGAGGCTGCAGAACGCCTGCGTGTTGCCCACCGGCAGGTTGATGGGGCCCTTCACGTCCCGGTCGCTGCCGGTCCAGTCGATGATCATCTCGTCGCCGGTGATGGTGACGGTCGCCTGCAGCTTCACCATCCGGGTGGCGTCGACCCCGTCGCCGTCCACGAAGTCGTGCGCGGTCCAGGTGCCCCTGGGCAGCCGGGCGAGGGCCAGCCGCGCCAGCCGCTCGCCGTGGTCGTGGATGGCCGCCATCGCTGCCGCGACGCTGTCAGGGCCGTACTTGGCGGCCATCTCCTGGGTGCGCTGCACGCCGGTCACGCACGCGGAGACCTGTGCCTGGATGTCCCCGATCGTGCGCTCGGGCAGCCTGCTGTTGAACCGGATGATGGTGAAGATGTCCTCGTTCCGCGCGCCCTCCCGGTAGAGCCGCACGGCCGGAAAGAACAGCCCCTCCTGCGACATGTCGGTGGAGTCGAGCACGTACCCCGGGTCCTTCTGCTTGAGGTCGAGCACGTGGACCCGGCAGGAGGCGAACCCGAGCAGCTGGCCGTCGTGGTGGATCGGGGCGAACACCAGCGGGTCCAGGGTGTGCGCCCCCGACCAGTAGGGGTAGTTGAGCAGGAACACGTCCCCCGGCCGCATCGAGCCGGCGCCGAGGAACTCGATCGCCCGCTTGATGCCGTGATCGTTCGCCCTCGTGAACACCGCGATGCCGGGCACGTCGGCCACCACGTCGCCCGCCCGGTCGTGGATCCCGATGCCGTAGTCGTGGATCTCATAGACGATCGTGTTGTACGCGGTCCGGCAGAGGTTGCGGGCCATCTCCTCGGCGGCGGCGAGCAGCCCGTGCCTGATGATCTCGGTGGTGATGGCGTCGGTCACGGCGCGCCTCCGCTTCCCGGCGGCCCGAGGCTGATGATCATCTCGCCGTACCGGCCGACCGCCAGCAGGTCCCTCTCGTGCACGACGGTGGTCGCGGTGTGCTCGGTGATGACCGCCGGGCCGCCGATCCGGTCGCCCGCCCGCAGGTCCTGGCGCCGGTACAGCCGGTAGGGCACCTCCGGCCGCCCGGCCGACAGGTGGAC
>JAIRTY010000818.1 GCA_031254715.1 Nocardiopsaceae bacterium
CCGTCGTCGTTGGCCACGACCACCAGGTCAGCCGAGACCTCGGTGACCACGCCGACCTTCTTCGCCACCACCACGTCACCGGCGTCGGTGGCCGCCCGCCACTCCATCCCGGTACCGACCAGCGGCGCCTCCGAACGCAGCAGCGGCACCGCCTGGCGCTGCATGTTGGCACCCATGAGGGCCCGGTTGGCGTCGTCGTGCTCCAGGAACGGGATCATGGCGGTGGCCACCGACACCATCTGGCGCGGCGACACGTCCATGTAGTCGACCTCGTCCGGCTTGATGTAGTCGACCTCGCCGCCCTTGCGGCGTACCAGCACCCGGTTCTCGGCGAACGAGTCGTCCGCCGTGAGGGGGGCGTTGGCCTGGGCGATCACGTGCCGGTCTTCCTCGTCCGCGGTCAGGTAGTCGATCTGCGTGGTCACCTTGCCCGCCTTGACCTTGCGGTAAGGCGTCTCGATGAAGCCGAACGCGTTGACCCGGGCGTAGGAGGACAGCGAGCCGATGAGGCCGATGTTCGGGCCTTCCGGCGTCTCGATCGGGCACATCCGGCCGTAGTGGGACGGGTGCACGTCCCTGACCTCGAAGCCGGCCCGCTCACGGGACAGGCCGCCGGGGCCGAGCGCGTTCAGGCGCCGCTTGTGGGTGAGCCCGGCCAGCGGGTTGGTCTGGTCCATGAACTGCGACAGCTGGCTGGTGCCGAAGAACTCCTTGATGGAGGCGACGACCGGCCGGATGTTGATCAGCGTCTGCGGCGTGATGGCCTCGACGTCCTGGGTCGTCATCCGCTCCCTGACGACCCGCTCCATCCGGGCCAGGCCCAGCCGGACCTGGTTCTGGATCAGCTCGCCGACGGTGCGGATGCGGCGGTTGCCGAAGTGGTCGATCTCGTCGGTCTCCACCGGGATGATAGCCTCGTCGGCCTTCATCTCCTCCTCGCCCGCGTGCAGCCGGACCAGGTACTCGATGGTGGCGACGATGTCGTCCTCGGTGAGCGTGCCCTGCCTGATCGGCGTCACCAGGCCCAGCTTCTTGTTGATCTTGTACCGGCCCACCTTGGCGAGGTCGTACCGCTTGGCGTTGAAGTACAGGTTGTCCAGCAGCGCCTGCGCGGACTCCCTGGTCGGCGGCTCACCCGGGCGGAGCTTGCGGTAGATGTCGAGCAGTGCGTCATCCTGGCCGGTGGTGTGGTCCTTCTCCAGCGTCGCCCGCATCGACTCGTACTGGCCGAACCGCTCCAGGATCCGCGCGCTGTCCCAGCCGAGCGCCTTCAGCAGGACGGTCACGCTCTGCTTGCGCTTGCGGTCAATGCGGACCCCGACGGCGTCCCGCTTGTCGATCTCAAACTCGAGCCAGGCGCCCCGCGACGGGATCACCTTGCAGCTGTAGATGTCCTTGTCGGAGGTCTTGTCAACCTGCCGGTCGAAGTAGACCCCTGGCGACCGGACCAGCTGCGAGACGACTACCCGCTCGGTCCCGTTGATGATGAAGGTGCCCTTCGGGGTCATGAGCGGGAAGTCGCCCATGAACACGGTCTGGCTCTTGATCTCACCCGTGCTGTTGTTGATGAACTCCGCCGTCACGAACATCGGGGCGGAGTAGGTCATGTCCTTGTCCTTGCACTCCTCCACGGAGTACTTGGGAGGCTCAAACCGGTGGTCGCGGAACGAGAGCGACATCGTCCCGGTGAAGTCCTCGATCGGGCTGATCTCTTCGAAGATCTCTTCCAGTCCGGACTGTTCCGGCACATCCTTCAGCCCAGACTTCCGGTCTTCCTCCACCCGGGCGGCCCAGCGCTCGTTGCCGAGCAGCCAGTCGAACGAATCGGTCTGCAGAGCAAGCAGGTCGGGAACCTCAAGGGGTTCCTTCAGGCGGGCAAACGAGACACGACGGGGAGCGGAACCAGTGGCCGAGGCGCTGCGCGAAGCTGCCAACAGGGGTCCTTCCGATTGCGTTCGGACATTCACCGCACGCACGCAAAACGCCCTCCGGACACACGCCGCGAGGGTTCAAGGGGGCCGAGGACGTTAGAGTGCAGCGCAAATTGGCAGTGTAGCCCACGGCTACACTGCTCGTCAACTGTATGTCACAGTGTGATTCACGGTTGCTCCGCAGCATGGCTTGTTCTAGGCAAAACGTCAAGTCCGGCTGGTCCCCGCGGCCGTATCCAGCTGCGTGACGAACGCCACATCAGGGCTGAGGTGTGAACTCGCCCCCGCCCGGGTAAGCCTAGCAGTTCAGGCCGGGTGAACCGGGGGCGCGGTAGGCGGGGTAACGGGGTGCCCTGGCGGCGCGCCGTCGGCACCGGCCGGAAGTGAGTGCCCTGTTCGGGGAAAGCAGGACGCTGCACGGAGGGTGGCACCGCCCCGGGGACGCCGCAACAAGGCGTCCCCGGGGCGGTGCCGATTCGCCCGCGGGCGGTTACTTGACCGTGACGGTGGCGCCGGCGCCCTCGAGGGCGGCCTGGGCCTTGTCAGCGGCCTCCTTGTTCACGTGCTCGAGCAGCGGCTTGGGCGCGCCGTCGACCAGGTCCTTGGCCTCCTTGAGGCCCAGGCTGGTCAGGCTCCGCACTTCCTTGATGACCTGGATCTTCTTGTCGCCCGCGGCCTCGAGGATGACGTCGAACTCGTCCTTCTCCTCGGCCTCGGCCTCAGCCGCCGGACCGCCGGCGGCGGCCGGGGCGGCCGCCGCGACCGGGGCCGCGGCCTTGACGTCGAAGGTCTCCTCGAACTGCTTCACGAAGTCCGACAGCTCCAGGAGCGTCATCTCCTTGAAGGCATCAAGCAGATCATCGGTGCTGATCTTCGCCATGGTGGTGGTTCCTCCGTAGCTAGTGGTGATTCCTGCGTGGTCCGTCCGCTGGCGGGCCGGCGTCAGCCGTCCTCGCCGTCGCCCGTGGCCGCGGCGCCGGTGTCCGCGGCGGACGTGTCCGCGGCGGACGTATCCTCGGCGGACGTATCCGCGGCGGACGGGGCCTGGCCGTCCTCGGCGTCGCGCTTGGCCTGGAGCGCGGCGGCGAGCCTGGCGAGCTGGGTCGGCAGCGCCGCCATGGTGGCGGCCGCCTGCGCCATCTGCGCCTTCATGGCGCCAGCCAGCATGGCCAGCAGCACCTCGCGGGACTCGAGGTCGGCCAGCTTGCCGATCTCGGCCGGGGTCATGGCCTTGCCATCGACGACCCCGCCCTTGATCACCAGCGCGGGATAGGTGCGGGCGAAGTCACGCAGCCCCTTGGCCGCCTCGACCAGGTCGCCCTGGACGAAAGCGATCGCTGACGGGCCGATCAGCAGGGGCTCCAGCTCGTCCGCGAGGCCGGCGTCGCCGACCGCGCGCTTGGTGAGCGTGTTCTTCACCACGGAGAACGTGGCGTTCTCGCCGAGGGAGCGGCGCAGCTCGGCCAGCTGGGCGACGGTCAGCCCGCGGTACTCGGCCAGCACGGCACCTGACGAGTCCTGGAACCGCCCGGTCAGCTCGGCGACCGCGGCCACCTTGTCTGCCCGTGCCATGGGCCTCCTTCCTGTTACGGCCCAGGCAAGGCGAACGCCCCGGCGCAGCGCACCAGGGCGTGTCCCCGCCGGCCGGCGCCTGCTCCGGGGAACCCGGAGCTTGTGCCGTGCCGGTCACGGCGGGTCCTGCTCAGGATGCCTGCGCGGGCCGCCCTCGCGGGGCCTTCGGCTGGCCGCGCTCTCGCGCGCGCCAGCAGCCGACGGTCTTTGGCTCGGCTAACTGTACGCGGGCGCCTGCCGGGCCGCCAAATCCGTTCCCGGCGGGACGACGGCGGCCGGTCAGGGCTTGCCTAGCTCGCCGCGGCCGCCTCGAGCTCCTCGCTCAGGCCGCGGGTCTTGGCCGGGTCGACCGGGATGCTCGGCCCCATGGTGGTGGTGAGCGCGACCTTCTTCAGGTAGCGGCCCTTGGCGGCCGACGGCTTGAGCCGCATCACCTCGTCCACGGCCGCCGCGTAGTTCTCGACCAGGGCGGTGTCGCTGAACGAGGCCTTGCCGATGGCGAAGTGCAGGTTGCCGTGCCTGTCCACCCGGAACTCGATCTTGCCGCCCTTGATGTCGGAGACGGCCTTGCCGACGTCGTTGGTGACCGTGCCGGTCTTGGGGTTGGGCATGAGCCCGCGCGGGCCGAGGATCCGGCCCAGCCGGCCCACCTTGCCCATCAGGTCAGGCGTGGCGACGACGGCGTCGAAGTCGAGCCAGCCGCCCTGGATCCGCTCGATCAGGTCGTCGGAGCCGATGTGGTCGGCTCCGGCCCCCCTGGCCTCCTCCGCCCGGTCGCCGGTCGCGAAGGCCAGCACCCGGGCCGTCTTGCCGGTGCCGTGCGGCAGGTTCACGGTGCCGCGGACCATCTGGTCGGCCTTGCGCGGGTCCACGCCCAGCCGCAGCGCCACCTCGACCGTGGGATCGAACTTGGCGCCGGAGGTCTTGCGGGCCAGTGAGATCGCCTCGGCCGGGCTGTAGAGCCGGCTCCGGTCGATCTGGTCAGCCGCGGCGCGGTACGCCTTGCTGCGCTTCATGATCTGCTCCTGTCTGGCCGGAGGTCGTGGTACCGGGCCAGCGCATGACCCTCCCACCAGGGCACGACCCGAAGACACGCCCCTGCCCGGGCATCCGCCCGGACTGCTAAGCCTGGACGGTGATCCCCATCGAGCGGGCGGTCCCGGCGATGATCTTCTCCGCTGCCTCGATCGAGGTCGCGTTGAGGTCGGGCATCTTGGTCTGCGCGATCTCGCGCACCTGCGCCGCGGAGATCGTGCCGACCTTGGTCAGGTGCGGCTCGCCGCTCCCCTTCTCCACTCCGGCGGCCTTCTTGATCAGCTCGGGGGCCGGCGGCGTCTTGGTGATGAAGGAGAACGACCGGTCCTCGTAGATCGTGATCTCGACCGGGATCACGTTCCCGCGCTGCGGCTCGGTGGCCGCGTTGTACTGCTTGCAGAAGTCCATGATGTTGACGCCGTGCGGGCCCAGCGCGGTGCCGACCGGCGGTGCCGGGGTGGCCGCGCCGGCGTTCAGCTGCACCTTGACCACCGCGGCGATCTTCTTCTTCCTGGGAGGCGCCATCAGTCCTTACCTGTCATTCGCCGATCAGAGCTTGGAGACCTGATCAAAAGAGAGCTCGACCGGGGTTTCCCGGCCGAAAATGGACACCAGCACCTTGAGCTTCTGGGTGTCCGCGTTGATCTCGCTCACGGTCGCGGGGAGCGTCGCGAACGGACCGTCCATTACCGTAACGGATTCGCCCACGTCATATTCCACCGCGGTCCTGGTCACCTCGGCCGTGGCCGCCTTCTCCGCGGGCTCGGGCGCGAGCAGTGCCGCCACCTCGTCCAGGCTGAGCGGCGAGGGCTTGCTGGACAGCCCGACGAACCCGGTCACGCCGGGGGTGTTCCGCACCACCGCCCACGACTCGTCGGTGAGCTCCATCCGCACCAGGATGTAGCCGGGCAGCACCTTCTCCGAGACCTGCTGCCGCTTCCCGCCCTTGACCTCGGTCACCTGGTGAACGGGGACCTCGACCTGGTAGATGAAGTCCTCCATGTTCAGCGACTGGGTGCGGCTTTCCAGGTTGCCCTTGACCCGGTTCTCGTAGCCCGCGTAGGAGTGCACC
>JAIRTY010000036.1 GCA_031254715.1 Nocardiopsaceae bacterium
ACACCAAGCGCTCCGCGCGCTTGGGCACTCGACACAGCGTCCCGGTGGAGGTGGTCACCTTCGGCTGGCGGCCGGAGGCGCTGCACCTCGAAGCCCTCGGCGCCACGGTCAGCCTGCGCCGGGGGAATGACGGATCGCCGCTCCGCACCGACCAGGGCAACCTGATCCTGGACGCCGGCTTCGGGCCCATCGAGGATATCGCCGAGCTCGCGTCCAGCCTGCTGGCACGAGCCGGTGTAGCCGAGGTCGGCTTGTTCCACGGCCTCGCAACCGACCTGATCATCGCCACTCCCAGTGGGGTCGACCACCAGGAGAGGCCGCTGCAATGACCGGGCCGATCGAGATCGCCCCATCCACCCTCCCGGCCGGCGCCGGGCTGGGTGCGCAGTTCGCGGCCGCCGTGCCGCCGGGACCCGCGGGATTCACGTGGACGTCATGGAAGGTCACTTGATGCCCACCCTCACGTGCCGCCCGACCAGACGAGCGTGAACCACCCATGACGTATCAAACAAACCTGCCCGCCACCCGACAATGCCGACCGGCGCAGCATCGACACTATCCGCACCTGTGCATGGTGCAGGTGTACCGATGAGTACCGCAGCATCGAGGCATGCCTATTGCTCGGGGGTGGCCGCCAGCGTGGGTATCCAGGCAGCCGGGGACCAGCTGGCCCCACGGCCGTGGTCGGCACGGTCCCGGTCGTCCTGCGGAGAAAGGAAGAGCCATGAGACCGACCCAAGCCCTGCACGAGGCGGGCCAGAGCATCTGGCTGGACAACATTACCCGGGCGTTGCTTGACGAGGGCACCCTGGACCGCTACATCGCCGAATACTCAGTGACCGGACTCACCTCGAACCCAACGATCTTCGACAAGGCGATCGAGGGCGGCGGCGACTACGACGCCGACATCACGGACCGAAAGGCCGAAGGAGCCTCCGACGAGGAGGTGTTCTTCGAGTTGGCCCTGGCCGACCTGCACCGAGCCGCCGACCTGTTCGCGCCCGTCCACGACCGGACAGACGGGGTGGATGGCTGGGTGTCGTTGGAGGTGTCCCCGCTGCTGGCGCAGGACACCGGCAGGACGATCGATGAGGCCAAGGCACTGCACGGCAGGGCCGCGCGGGAGAACCTGTTCATCAAGATCCCGGGCACCGCCGAGGGCCTGCCGGCGATCGAGGAATGCATCTACTCCGGGGTACCGGTCAACGTGACGCTGCTGTTCTCAGCAGAGCAGTACCAGGCAGCGGCTGAAGCCTACCTGCGCGGCGTGGAGCGCCGGATCACCGACGGCCTGGACCCGGCCGTGGGTTCGGTCGCCTCGCTTTTCGTGTCCAGGTGGGACAAGGCGGTGGCCGGGCGCGCCCCTGAAGCTCTGCGCGATCGGCTGGGCATCGCCGTGGCCAGGCAGGCCTACCGCGCCTACCGGGAGCTGCTGGACTCTCCGCGCTGGGAACGGCTGGCCAACGAAGGAGCCAGACCACAGCGGCTGCTGTGGGCCTCCACCTCGGTCAAGGATCCCGAGGCCCCAGACGTGCTGTACGTGGCGGCGCTGGCCGCTCCGTTCACCATCAACACCATGCCGGACCGAACCCTGGAGGCCTTCGCCGATCACGGGAAGACGGGCGAGCTGCTGCCTGCGGACGGCGGCGACTCCGACGAGGTCATCGCCGCCTTCGCCAAGGCCGGCATCGACGCCAGCTCACTGGCGGCGGATCTGCAGCGCGAGGGCGCTGACGCCTTCGTGACCTCCTGGAAAGACCTCTTGGACCGGATCGGGTCCAGGCACGAGCAGCTTTCCGGGGCGAGCTGACCGCGTCGGACATCCACCGTCATCGCGGCGGACGACGAACGAAGAAGAAATTTCGCCGGGCTGGACGCGGCCAAAGCCCTGCGCCGGACGTCCGTCCAGGTCACCGTGATCGTCTCGCAACCGCTCGGTGCGGGGGTCGAGGCCTCGTGGGAGCAGACCAAGGACAGCCCCAAGGCCACCGCTTGACACAAGACAAGAAGGAGACATGAGATGCAGATCGGAATGGTCGGGTTGGGGCGGATGGGCGCCAACCTTGTCCGACGGCTGATGCGCGCCGGTCACGAGTGCGTGGTGTTCGACGTCAATGCGGATGCGGTGCAGGAACTGCAAGACGAGGGGGCCACGGGCGTGTCCTCCATGGAGAACCTGGTGGCCAGGCTGGACAAGCCTCGGGCGGTGTGGGTCATGGTCCCGGCCGGGGAGGTCACCGGCAAGACCGTCCGCGACCTGGCAGGCCACATGGAACCCGACGACGTGGTCATCGACGGTGGCAACTCCTACTACCGGGACGACATCGCCAGGTCCAGGGCCCTATCAGGGTCAGGCATCCACTACGTCGACGTAGGCACCAGCGGTGGGGTGTGGGGGCTGGACCGCGGCTACTGCCTCATGATCGGGGGCCCGGACCAGGTCGTGGAGCGGCTCCGGCCGATCTTCGAGGCGATCGCCCCAGGCGTGGACGAGGCGCCGCGTACTCCCGGCCGTGACGGAACCTCCTCGCCGTCAGAACATGGCTACCTGCACTGCGGGCCGGCCGGTGCCGGGCATTTCGTGAAAATGGTGCACAACGGCATCGAGTACGGGGTCATGGCGGCCTATGCCGAGGGCTTGAACATCCTCAAGAACGCCAACGCCGGCTCCGCGACCCGCCAGGCAGACGCCGAAACCGCCCCGCTCGAGCAGCCCGAATATTACCGTTACGACATCGACGTCGCCGAGGTAGCGGAGGTGTGGCGTCGCGGCAGTGTGATCGGGTCCTGGCTGCTGGATCTCACCGCTGCTGCCCTGCTGCAGTCTCCGACCCTGCACGAGTTCTCCGGCAGGGTCTCGGACTCCGGTGAGGGCCGCTGGACCGCGGTCGCCGCAGTGGAGGAGGGGGTGCCCGCCCCCACCCTGGTAACCGCGTTGTTCTCCCGGTTCGGCTCCAGGGACCTGGACCACTTCACCAACCAGGTCCTGTCGGCCATGCGCAAAGGCTTCGGCGGGCACGCGGAGCGGCCGGCCGGATGAGCGCCCCCGATCACCGGCACCTGGCCCAGCTGTTCGACATCGACGGCACCCTGATCATCACCGGCGGGGCGGGCGCCCGGTCCTGGCGCCTGGCCTTCGACGAGCTGTACGGCATTCCCGCCGATATCGGCAAGTTCACTGACACCGGCATGACCGACCCCGACGTGGGCCGTAAGACGTTCGAGGCCGTACTGGGCCGCAAGCCGGAGCGGCAAGAGTTCGCCAGGCTCCTGGAACGCCGCCTGCACTACTTGCACCAGACCGTGAACGAGTCCGAAAACTACCGCGTGCTGCCCGGCGTCGAGGGCCTGCTCCCCGAGCTGGTCGACGAAGGCTATCTGGTCGGCCTGATCACAGGCAACCTGGAGGCCGCCGCGCACATCAAGCTGCACCGCGCCAACCTGAACCGGTTCTTCTCCTTCGGCGGCTACGGCTCGGACTCCAACGACCGCACCGAGGTAACCCGCATCGCGCTGCGGCGGGGCTCGCTGGTCTACGGCGAGGACCTGAACTTGGACCGCTGCGTGGTCATCGGCGACACACCGCACGACGTGGCGGGCGCGCATGCGGCCGGGGTCGCCTGCGTCGGGGTAGCCAGCCACAACTTCAACTCCGCCCAGCTCACCGAAGCCAAGGCCGACTGGGTCATCGAGTCACTCGAACACGGCCTGCCCGAGGAGGCTCTGGAATGAACGCCCTGGCCGGGGCAGCACGATGTACGTGCCGGCCCTTCGAGCACCGCTCCCCGTTCGAATCGGACCCAGCTCGGCCTCGGCGGCGACCCCGGCCCCACCATCGCCGCCGGATTTCCGACCTCGAGACGCTCAACCGAGTCATGCATCTCCGTGTAACCGAGCGTCCAACCGACCAGCTCCGGCACGCCGTCCTGGCGCGTTCACCTTCGAAAGGTGTCACTGATCTGCCATAGGAACATCGTGGAGCCAAGTTTCCTGACCCCAAATGTTGCAGGTTGGGCCGCTTCCACCGGGCGGTTGATGGCTCAGCCTCCGGGGCCTCGACTCCGGTCCCCTGGGGGTAAACGCGCTCCACGGGTTTGATCCGCAGTCATTTGTGTCCGGCCCCAGTCGTGGGCTGGGAGCCGAACGTTTGCGGGGGAGCAATTGCTCAATGGAAGAAGAGGACGAGCAGTACGGCGATCTGGTCGCGGCCGTCATGGACTACGCGATCTTCCTGCTGGACCCGAGTGGGCGGCTGTTGACCTGGAACACGGGTGCGGAGCTGATCAAGGGCTACACCCAGGGCGAGATCATCGGCGAGCACTTCAGCTGCTTCTATC
>JAIRTY010000104.1 GCA_031254715.1 Nocardiopsaceae bacterium
CGGTGAGGATGGCCATGCCGCGCCAGTACCGACACCGGGGCCGGTCAGCCCCGGTGGCAGGGGAAGCGCCGCAGGTCATTGGGATGTCCACACCGTGAGGATAGGTCCTGCCCGCTGACGGGCGACACCGACCAAAGTCGGTACCCGGCCCTGCCTCCGGCCAGGGGCGCGGCCGGCCTGCGGCCGACGCGGCGGGCGTCCCTGACGGGTGAACCTGGGCAGCACGAGAGCTCAGACAGGGCAATCAGTCACACGCAAGGAGCAGCAGCATGACCACGACCGTCAGCCCGGCAGCCGCCCTCGTGGCGCCGCCGCCAGGCACCTATCGCGTCGACCCGCGCCGTTCCGGCGTCAGCTTCACGACCACGCACCTGTTCGGGCTGCCGGTGCACGGGAGGTTCGAGGTGGGCGGCGCGGAGATCCGGATCGGTGACCCGCTGGCGGAGTCGGCGGCCTGGGCCGTGATCCCCGCCGCCAGCTTCGCGACCAGCAACCCTGCCAGGGACTCGTCGGTCCGGTCCGGCCGGTTCCTCGCCGCCAGCGCCTTTCCCGATATCACGTTCGCGTCGGACCGGGTCGATCTGGCCGACGGGCACTGGGTAGCGCGCGGGATGCTGACGGTACGGGGCACGAGCCGCCCGGTTGACGTGCACATCGAGGAAGCCCGGGCCGAGGGGGGATCGCTGCGGCTGCAGGCCACGGCGCGGATCGACCGGGTCCTGTCCGGGGTGACCGCGTCCCGGGGCCTGGCCGGCCGTTACCTCCGGCTCCAGCTCGACATCGTCGCCGAGCGCGCCTGAGGCGCTGAGGCGGGCCGCTACCCGGTCCGGCTGGCCCGGCGGCGGGCAAGCTCGTCGCCGGGCGCCAGTCCCGCACCCGGCTCGGCGTCTTCGGCGCCGTCGCCGGCCCGCTCCCCCGGGAGCTGGGCGAGGCTGCCGTCGACCTCCTGCCAGATGCGGCCCAGCGCGATGCCGAATACCCCCTGGCCGCCCTGGACCAGGTCCACCACTTCATCCGGGGACGTGCACTCGTAGACGCTGACCCCGTCGCTCATGAGCGTGAGCCGGGCCAGGTCGCTGGTGCCCCGCTGGCGCAGGTGATCGACAGCGGCGCGGATCTGCTGCAGCGAGATGCCGGTATCAAGCAGCCGCTTGATGACCTTGAGCACCAGGATGTCCCGGAAACCGTAGAGGCGCTGCGAGCCGGACCCGGCAGCGGCGCGGATGCTCGGCTCCAGCAGGCCGGTCCGGGCCCAGTAGTCGAGCTGGCGGTAGGTGATGCCAGCGGCCGAGCAGGCGACCGGGCCGCGGTAGCCGACGTCCTGCGGGTGGTCGGGGAGGTCGTCGCCGAACAGCAGCCCCTGCTCGCCCGCATGCCGGACGGCCTCGCCACGGCCGGTGTCGCCGCGCGCGTGCCCGCTCCGGGCAGCCGGCGCTCCGCCGCCGCGCTCCGTCACCGCCATGTCGCCGCCATTATCTCCGCCCCGGCTCCGCAGCCTGGGCTAATCGCTGCCACCCTGGGTACTCGATTGGCACGTTAGGCTGCCCATGCCCGGCGCGTCAACGATCGCCGACGGCGTGGCGTGCTGTTACCACGAGTCACCAAAAATCACCATCAGCCATGCGCTCCCCGGCCATGCGCCGCGACGCGTCACGTCGCCCGGCCGCTCTGCTAGCCCGGGAGGACGACCCCCGGAGCCCTCTGCCGCTTCGGCCGCCCGCCGCGACGCTGTCACGTCGCGCGGCCACTCTGCTAGCCCGGGGGGACGACCCCCGGACCCCCGCATGATTTCGGCCGCGCGCCGTGACTCGTCACGTCGCGCGGCCGAAATCCTCAGGGGTGATCGTGTCGAGGAACTCGCGGAACTTCTCGACCTCGTCTTCCTGCTCGTCCGGGATGGGGACCCCGGCCTCGTCGAGGATCTCCTCGCTGGCGAAGATCGACGCGCCGGTCCGCAGCGCGAGCGCGATGGAGTCCGACGGGCGGGCACTGACCTCTTTGCCGTTCGAGAAGATCAGGTCGGCGAAAAAGATGCCGTCCCGCAGCGCCGTGATGTTCACGGTCTTGAGCTGGACCTCCAGCGCTTCCAGCACATCCCGGAACAGGTCATGAGTGAGCGGCCGGGCCGGGACCATGCCCTGCTGGGCGAAGGCGATCGCGGTCGCCTCGACCGGCCCGATCCAGATCGGCAGGTACCGGTCCCCCTGCGCCTCCTTGAGCAGGACGATGGGCTGGTTCGTGGGCATCTCGACCCGGACGCCGACGACCTCCATCTTCCTCACGGTGGCTCCGTCCTCGTCTGCGCCGGGCACTGCCCGCACCCAGCGACCTAGCTGCAGCACTTCCTTGTCAACGTACACCCGCGTCCTGAGCGCGCAGTCCCGCGCCCTGTGCCCAGCATGCCTCGTCTGACGGGTCAGGCACCAGCCCGGTCGGCCCGGTCACCGAATCCGGCGTCCCGGAGTGCCTCGGCCACCAGCGCGGCATGAAGCTGCAGCGCGAGGGCCGCGATCTCCCGCGCGGTCTGCCCGGCCCGGTCCCTGGCGCCCGGGCTGCGCTGCTGCAGCATGGGGGCCACGATCTGCTCAATCAGCGAGGTCTCGCGGTCGGCGGCCGCCTGGACGGCCCGCAGGTGGCGAGCGTGCATCCCGTACCCGCCGAGCGCCACCGCGGCCCTGGCGGCGTCGAGCGCCTCCTGCCGGTACTGCCGGCCTGAGCGCTGCACCAGGCCGAACTCCTCCAGCTCGGCCAGCTTGTCCTCGTCGATCCCGGCCGCCTCCATCAGCTGCCGCCGGGTCAGCAGCGACGAGGCATCGCCGTCCTGCTCGGGCAGCCTGGCCCCGGCCTCCCCGCTGCCCGAGTCGAGCCGGTCCCTGATCACGCGCAGCGGCAGGTAGTGGTCCCGCTGAGCGGTCAGGATGTAACGGAGCCTGGCCACGTCGTCCATCCCGAACCTGCGGTAGCCGGACGGCGACCGGGCAGGCTGGATCAGCCCCTCGGACTCCAGGAACCGGATCTTGGAGACGCTGACGTCAGGGAACTCCCCCCGGAGCTGGGCGAGCACCTCGCCGATGCCGAAGTACGCCCGGGCGGGCTCTGCGCTCATGCCCCTACCTGCGCGCCCCCGCCGCCTCGCTCCGCCGGGTAGGTCCGGCCGACTAGGAACACCAGCCGGAACTTGCCCACCTGGACCTCGTCGCCGTCAGCCAGGCTGGCTTCCTCGATGCGCTCGCGGTTGACGTAGGTCCCGTTCAGGCTCCCGACGTCGCTGACCGTGAAGCCGCCGGCGTCCCGGTAGAACTCCGCGTGCCGCCGCGAGACGGTCACGTCGTCCAGGAAGATATCGCTGCCGGGATGACGTCCCACCGTGGTGAGGTCGTGATCAAGCAGGAACCTGCTGCCGGCGTTGGGCCCGCGCCGCACCACCAGCAGGGCCGTGCCCGGCGGCAGCGCCTCGACCGAGGCCGCATCGGCAAGCGGCTCCTCCAGGTCGGTCTCGCCCGTATCCGGGCCGCCCATCGAGATGATCGAGGTGGTCTCGCCTACCCGGTCGCTCGGGCCCCGCGCCACCAGCGGGGCGCCGCACTGCGAGCAGAAACGCGCCCCGTCCGGGTTCGCTTCCCCGCAACGGGTGCAGTAGACGCTCGGCATGCCTCGGCCCAGCCTCTCCTCCGCCGGCCACGGGCTCTGGGCAGGAACTACATCCCCCGACGCGGCTCCTGGCCTGAACTCTGTTGGTACCGACCACGCTACCTGTGATCCGGGCGGGCGGTCCATCTGCCACGCGTCGCGGCCGCGCCGCCGCCAGCGCCGCCGCCAGCCACGGCGCCTGTCACCGTCACCGGTGGCCGGCCCGGCCCTGCGCCACATCCGGTCACACCCCCTGTGCCGTGGTCTCCCCGCCGACAGGATTGAGAGGCGATTCTCTCACGCCTGCTGCCGTTCCCGCTGGCCGGTCGGCCAGGTCGGGCAGGTCAGGCGGAGACCCCTGGGCCCGGGCGGGTCAGGCCCCGGCCTGCTCGGCGATCATGGCCCACTTGTCGAGCAGCGCCTGGGCCTCGTCCGCGTCCGCGCCCTCGGCCCACAGGTGGGTCACGGCGTCCGCCGGGTCGGGCAGCACCAGCACCCAGCCGCCGCCCGGCTCGGCCACGCGCACGCCGTCGGTGGTGTCGACCTTGTGGCCCGCCGCCGCCTCCACCACGGTCCGCATCACGCTGCCCTTCGCCGCCCACGGCGTCGGCATCGAGCGCTTGAGCAGGTGCGCGACCGGGATCCGGGCGTCGATCTGGCTGAGCGTGAGCCGGGTCCTCGCCACCAGTCCCAGCAGCCGCACGAACACCGCGATGCCGTCCAGGGTGGGGCTGAACTCGGGCACCACGAAGCCGCCCCGGCCGTCCGCGGCGAAGATCACGTCCGGCGCGGACATCGCCTCGGTGAGCGCGTGCAGCGAGGTCGGCGTCCAGTCCACCTGCACCCCGTGGAAGCGGCAGACCTGCTCGGCGACCCGGGTGGTGGTGACCGGCAGCGCCACCCGGCCGGACCGCCGCTCGGCTGCGATCAGGTCCAGCACCACCAGCAGCGCCCGGTCGTCGCTGACCATGGCGCCCTTCTCGTCCACCAGGTAGATCCGCTCCCCCACCTGGTCGAAGCGGACGCCGAACGCCGCCCGGGCGGAGGCGACCAGCTCCGCCAGCCGCTGCATGCCGGCCCGGTGCTGGGCCAGGCTCTGGGTGGGCGATGCCTCGTCCAGCCGGTTGTTGACGGTGAGGACGTCGACCCCGATCCGCCCCAGCAGCGCGGGCAGGACCAGGGACGCGGTGCCGCCGGCGCAGTCCACCACCACCTTCAGCCCGGCCTCCCGCACGCCGGTCATGTCCACCCCCCGCAGCAGCTCGGCGGCGTAGGACTCGACCACCCGGGACGGGTAGGTCAGCTCGGCGATCTCGCCAGGGAACGCCCGCCGGTACTCCTGGCGGGAGAACACGCGCTCCAGCTTGCGGGCATCGGCCAGCGACAGGTCCGTTCCGCTGTCGTCGAGGAAAATAATGTCGATCGACTGCGGGTCGCCCGGGGTGGTCCGCAGCGCGATGCCGCCGCTGCACTCCCGCCGGGCGGTGTGGAACCGGGCCAGCGGCAGGGCCTGTGCCTCCAGGTCGACCACGTTGATGGCGCTGGCGTTGAGCGCGCCGTGAATCGCCCGCTTCAGCGCCCTGGCCGCCCGGGAGGCGTCCCGGGAGGTCGTGACCACCGAGCCCTTGCGGAGCGTGGTGGCGTAGGCACTGGCCAGCCGGACGCACAGCTCCGGCGTGACCTCCACGTTGATGAGCCCGGACACCCCGCGCTGGCCGAACAGGGTGCGCTGGCCCCGGGACTCCCAGATGACGCTGGTGTTGACGACCGCGCCCGCCTCGATCGTCTTGAACGGGTACACCTTGACCCCGGCTGACACGTACGCCTCGGACTCGATCACGCACTCGTCCCCGACCACGGCGTTCTCCTCCACCCTGGCCGAGCCCATGACGTCGGTGTTCTTGCCGATGACGCAGCCACGCAGGGTGACGCCCTGGCCGATGTAGACGTTGTTGTGGACCACCGCGTGGTGCAGGAAGGCGCCCTCCTTCACCACCACGTTGCTGCCGATCACGGAGTACTCGCGCAGCTGCGCGCCGGCCTCCACCTTGGCGTAGTCGCCGATCACCAGCGGGCCGGTGAGCACGGCGTCGG
>JAIRTY010000120.1 GCA_031254715.1 Nocardiopsaceae bacterium
CGCCCGGGCTGCCCACACCACCGCGTCGATCCCGGTGCCCCGGCGGCCGCCGTGCGTGGTCACCTCGAACCCGGACGCGCCGGTCCCGCCCCGCCGGGCGTCCACCGACAGCACCACGCACTGGGAGCCGAACCGGTGCGCCGCCTCGGCCAGCAGTTCCGGCCGGGCAACGGCGGCGGTGTTCAGGGACACCTTGTCGGCCCCGGCGCGCAGCAGCCGGTCCACGTCCGCCGCGCTGCGCACCCCGCCACCGACGGTGAGCGGGATGAAGACCTGCTCCGCGGTGCGGCCGACCACCTCGTACATGGTCTCGCGGCCGCCGCTGGAGGCGGTGATATCAAGGAACACCAGCTCGTCGGCGCCCTCGGCGTCGTAGGCGGCGGCCAGTTCGACCGGGTCCCCGGCGTCCCGCAGCCCGGCGAACCTGATGCCCTTGACCACCCGCCCGGCGTCCACGTCCAGGCACGGGATCACCCGCACGGCCACCGTCACCGCGGCAGCCCCCGCCACAAGCGATCACCCGTTCGGATGTGACCCCCTATCAGGGGCCGGATCTTAACGGCTGATGAGGCGCCCATCAGCCGCCGATCCCCGGGTGGTAGGCGACCGCCTCGACCTCGACCAGCATCCGCGGATCGACCAGGGCCGCCACGCCGATCATGGAGGTGGCCGGCATGGCCTCGCCGAACGCGGCGCCGTGTGCCCGCCCGTACTCCTGCCAGCGGGCGATGTCGGTGACGTACAGCCTGGTCCGCACCACATCGGCCAGGCTCAGCCCGAACCGCGCCAGCGCGCTCGCCACGTTCGCGATCGCCTGCTCGGTCTGCCCCCCGGCATCGCCCTCGTGCACCAGCTCGCCGCCGGCCGTCGCCGTGCAGCCCGACACGAACACGAAGTCGCCTGCGGCCACCGCCCGGCTGTACCCGACGACCGGTTCCCACGGGGCGTCGCTGGAGATCTTCCGCGTCATGCCGCCACCTCCCTGAGCGCCTCCGCCAGTGTGAAGGCCCCGGCATACAGGGCCTTGCCGACGATCGCCCCCTCCACCCCGAGCGGGGCCAGCGCGGCGATCGCGCGCAGGTCGGCCAGGCTCGACACGCCGCCGCTGGCGACCACCGGGCGGCCGGTGCCTGCGCACACCTGCCGCAGCAGCTCCAGGTTGGGCCCGGTCAGCGTGCCGTCCCTGGTGACGTCGGTGACCACATAACGGGCGCAGCCGTCGGCCTCCAGCCGGGCCAGGGTCTGCGCCAGCTCGCCGCCCTCGGACGTCCAGCCCCGGGCAGCCAGCCGGGAGCCGCGCACGTCCAGCCCGACCGCGATCTTGTCGCCGTGCGCGGCGATGGCGGCCCGCACCCAGTCCGGCTGCTCCAGCGCGGCCGTGCCGATGTTGACCCGGGCGCACCCGGTGGCCAGCGCCGCCTGCAGCGAGGCGTCATCCCTGATGCCGCCGGACAGCTCGACCGACACGTCCACCCGTTCGATCACCTCGGCCAGCAGCACGGCGTTGGACCCGCGGCCGAAGGCGGCGTCCAGGTCCACCAGGTGGATCCACCGCGCGCCGGCCTCCTGCCAGGTCAGCGCGGCGGCGACCGGGTCGCCGTAACTGGTCTCGGTGCCCGCCTCGCCCCGGACCAGCCGCACCGCCCGGCCCCCGGCCACGTCCACCGCGGGCAGCAGCGTCAGCGCAGGGCTGCCGGCCGCGCCGGTCACCGCAACGTCTCCAGCCAGTTCGTGAGCAGCGCGGCGCCCGGGTCGCCGGACTTCTCGGGGTGGAACTGGACCCCGGCCAGCGGCCCGTTCTCGACCGCGGCGAGGAACGGCTCGCCGTGCGTGGCCCAGGTCAGCGCGGGCGGCGTCAGGTGGTCAGCGGGCGGCAGCGGGAGCGAGCGGGCGGCGTAGGAGTGGACGAAGTAGAACCGCTCGCCGGCGCCGATCCCAGCCAGCAGCCTGGTGGCGTCCGGCGGGCTGACCGTGTTCCAGCCCATGTGCGGCAGGACCGGTGCGTGCAGCCGGGTCACGGTGCCCGGCCACTGCCCGCAGCCGTCGGTCCTGATGCCATGCTCGATCCCCTCCGCGAACAGGATCTGCATCCCGACGCAGATTCCCAGCACCGGCCGCCCGCCGGCCAGCCGCCGGTCGATCACCTGGTCGCCGCGGACGGCCCGCAGCCCGGCCATGCAGGCCGCGAACGCCCCCACGCCGGGCACGGCCAGCCCGTCGGCCGCCAGCGCGGCGTCGAAGTCCGCCGTCACCTCGGTATCCGCGCCGGCGCGGGCGAGCGCCCGCTGCGCCGAGCGCAGGTTCCCGGAGCCGTAGTCGAGCACCACCACCCGGGGCCTGCCAGCGCTCACGGTCCTCCTCCCGCCGTCAGTGCGTGCCGCCCTATGAACCTGCCGCGACTCTATAAGGATCCCCGCCAAGATTCGGAACGGGAAATTACCGGATGCAGGTCCTACCGCCGGCTAGGTACGGTTCGGGGCGTGGAAATACGGCCTGCCCGCGATGATGATGCGGCCCAGCTGGGCGTGGTCCACGTGCTGTCGTGGCAGGCGGCCTACCGGGGCCTGCTGCCACAGGACTTCCTGGACGGGCTGGATCCGGCGCGACGGGCCCGGTACTGGGAACGGGCACTCGGCGAGGCAGCGGACCAGCGCTACGGGCTGCTCGTGGCCGATGCCGGGGACCGGCTGGCCGGGTTCGCTCACTTCTGCCCGTCCCGGGACGAGGACGCCGACCCGGCGCGGACCGGCGAGCTGTCCTCTATCTACCTGCTGCCGGAGAGCTGGGGCCGGGGGGTGGGGCGGCAGCTCATGGCCGCCGCGCTGGCGGGCCTGGCGCGGGCCGGGTACGGGCAGGCCACGCTGTGGGTGCTGGATTCGAACGACCGGGCCCGGCGGTTCTACCGGGTGGCCGGATGGGCCGTGGACGGCGCGGTCAAGGAGGAGGAAGGGCCGGGCTTCACGCTGACCGAGGTGAGATACCGCCGCCCGCTGCCGTGAGGCCCTGCTGGCCCGGGGGGACGCCCCCCCCAGCCCCCCCCGGCAGGGCATGGCCCGGGGGGACGACCCCCCCAGACCCCCCCGGCAGGGCATGGCCCGGGGTGTTACAGGACGCCCTTGGTGCTCGGCACACCGGGCGCCCGCGGGTCCGGGGCCGCGGCCGTCCGCAGCGCCCTGGCCACCGCCTTGAACTGTGCCTCCACGAGGTGATGGGGGTTGCGCCCGGTCACTTCCAGGTGCAGGCAGATCCGCGCCGTCGAGGTCAGCGACTCGAAGAAGTGCCTGGTCAGTGTCGTGTCGTAGGTGCCGATCAGCGGCGCCATCCCGGCCGGCTCGGCGTGCACCAGGTACGGCCGTCCGGACAGGTCGACCGCGGCCCGGGCGAGGGTCTCATCCAGCGGCACGGCCGCGTCGCCGAACCGGGTGATCCCGGCCTTGTCGCCGAGCGCTTCGGCCAGGGCCTGACCGAGCGCGAGCGCCGTGTCCTCGACCGTGTGGTGGGCGTCGATCTCGACGTCGCCGGTGGCCCGGACCGTCAGGTCCAGCAGGCCGTGCTTGCCCAGCTGGGCGAGCATGTGATCGAAGAACGGCACCCCGGTGCTCGCCTCGGCGCTGCCGCTGCCGTCGAGCTCCAGCTCGACCACGACCTGCGTCTCCCTGGTGACCCGCTCCACCCGGGATGCCCGGCTCACCGCAGGCTCCCGGTGGCGGGCCCGGCCGCCCCGGCCAGATCGGCGGCGAGCACCCGGGCCAGCGCCGACCGGAACGCCGCCACCTCCTCCGGCGTCCCGATGCTCACCCGGAGCCAGCCGGGCGGCCCGGTCTCGCGTACCAGCACCCCGGCCGTCAGCAGTGCCTGCCATACCGCGTGCCGGTCGGCGAACTCGCCGAACAGGGCGAAGTTGGCGTCCGAGTCAGCGACCGCCAGGCCCTGCCCGCGCAGCCACGCCACCAGCGAGTCCCGTTCGCAGCGGATGGCGGCGACGGTCGCCAGCAGCTCTTCCGCGTGCGCCACCGCCGCGCGCGCCACCGCCTGGGTGACCGCGGACAGGTGATAAGGAAGCCGCACCAGCAGCAGCGCGCTGATCACGGCCGGGTCCGCCGCCAGGTAGCCGAGCCTCGCGCCGGCCAGCGCGAACGCCTTGGACATGGTGCGGGCGACCACCAGCCGCCGGTAGCGCGGGAGCAGCCGGAGGGCGGTGGCCGCCGGGTCGCGCGCGAACTCGGCGTAGGCCTCGTCCACCACCACCATGCCGGGGGCGGCCTGGCAGACGGCCTCGATCACGCCGGGCGGCAGCGCGGTGCCGGTCGGGTTGTTCGGTGATGTGAGGAACACCACATCCGGCTGGTGCTCGCGGATGGCGGTGACCGCCCGGCCGGGATCGAGCCCGAAGTCGGTGTCGCGGGACCCGCTGATCCAGCCGGTCCCGGTGGCCCTGGCGATGATCGGATGCATCGAGTACGACGGCTCGAACCCGATCGCGGTCCGCCCCGGGCCGCCGAACGCCTGCAGCAGCTGCTGGATGATCTCGTTGGAGCCGTTGGCCGCCCATACCTGCTCGGGGCCCAGGCCGTGCCCGAGGTAGCCGGCGAGATCGGCGCGCAGGGCGAAGGCCTCCCGGTCCGGGTACCGGTTCAGCGTGGCGGCGACCCCGTTCACCGCGTCGGTGATCGCCCGCACCAGCCGCGGCGACGGCGGGTACGGGTTCTCGTTCGTGTTCAGCCGGACCGGGACATCCAGTTGCGGCGCGCCGTAGGGAGCGTGCGCAGCCAGGTCCGGCCGCACCGGCAGCCAGCCGGGTATGGTCACCGGTCCGCTCCCGGCGGGTTTGGTCCCGGCCCGGCCGGGACCCGGGCCCGGACCGCGGCCACGTGCGCGGCCAGGTCCTCGGCGCCGCCGAGCGCGTCGATGCCGGGCGCCACCTCGGCGAGCGCCGCCTCGGAGCACTCCACCACGTGGATGCCGCGCAGGAACGACAGCACCGAGAGCCCGCCGGTGTGCCGGGCGGTGCCGCCGGTGGGCAGCACGTGGTTCGAGCCCGCCAGGTAGTCGCCGAGCGAGACCGGCGAGTAGGGGCCGACGAACACCGCGCCGGCGTTGCGGACCCTGGCGGCGAGCCCGGCCGCGTCCTCGGCCTGGATTTCCAGGTGCTCGGGCGCCCAGGCGTCGGCCACCGCCAGCGCCGCACCGGTGTCGTCCACCAGCACGCAGGCTGACTGGCCGGCCAGGGCCTGGTGGATGCGGTCGCGGTGGCGGGCAGCGGCGAGCCGCGGCCCGAGCGCCTTCTCGGCCCGGTCGGCCAGGCCGGGATCGCTGGTGACCAGCAGGCAGGCAGCCAGCGGGTCATGCTCGGCCTGGGCGATCAGGTCGGCCGCCACGAAGTCCGGGTCGGCGGTGTGGTCGGCGATGATCGCGATCTCGGTCGGCCCGGCCTCGGCGTCGGTGCCGATCACGCCCCGCAGCAGCCGCTTGGCGGCGGCCACGTAGATGTTGCCGGGGCCGGTCACCACGTCGGCCGGGGCGCAGTCGGCGGTGCCGTAGGCGAACATGGCGATGGCCTGGGCGCCGCCGGCCGCGTGGACCTCCTGCACGCCGAGCAGGGCACAGGCGGCGAGCACCACCGGGTGTGGCAGGCCGCCGTACTCGGCCTGGGGCGGCGAGCTGACGGCGATCTGGCCGGCCCCGGCGACCTGGGCCGGGACCACGTTCATGACCACCGACGACGGGATGGGCACCAGCCCGCCTGGCACGTACACGCCGGCCCGGCCGACCGAGACGTAACGCTCGGTGACCGTGATGCCGGAGGCCACCGTGGTCACCGGGCTGGTGGGCAGCTGCGCGGCGTGAACCAGCCGGGCGCGGCGGGCCGCCTCTGTCAGCGCCGCCCGGACCGCGGGGTCGAGCGCTGCCAGCGCGTCGCTCAGCGCCTGCGCGGGGACCCGGGTGGTGGCGAGGTCGACGCCGTCGAACCGGGCGGTGTACTCCCGGACCGCCGCCGCCCCGCGCCGCCGCACGTCCTCGCACACCGGCCGTACCTGCTCGGCGGCCGCGGCCGCGTCAAGCCCGGCCC
>JAIRTY010000387.1 GCA_031254715.1 Nocardiopsaceae bacterium
GAGAGCCGCCGGGCCCGGCGGTAACGTTCGGAAAGGGGTTCTTCCCATGACCAAGTACCTGCTCAGCGTGTATCAGCCCACCGGCGCCGAGCCCCCGCCGCCCGACGTCCTCGACAAGATCATGCAGGACGTGGCGGCCTGGCAGGACGAGCTCAAGGCCGCCGGCGCGTGGGTGTTCACCGGGCGGCTGCACGCCCCCGCCACCGCCACCGTGCTGCAGCAGTCCGGCGATGACGTGCTCATGACCGACGGCCCGTTCACCGAGGGCAAGGAGTACATCGCCGGGTTCACCATCATCCAGGCGCCCGATCTGGATGCCGCTCTCGAGTGGGGCCGCAAGTTCTCGCGGGTGGTCGCGCTCCCGCTGGAGGTGCGGCCGATGCTGGACGACGACGAGAGCTGACGCCCGGGTGCCGCCGGTGGACTTGTCCGAGATCGAGCGGGTCTTCCGGGAGGAGTACGGCCGCGCGGTGGCCGTCCTGGTCCGCGTGCTCGGCGACATCGACGCCGCCGAGGAAGCGGTCCAGGACGCGTTCACCGCGGCCGTGGCGCGATGGCCGTACGCCGGGCTGCCCGCCAGCCCCGCGGGCTGGATCATCACCACCGCCCGCAACCGGGCGATCGACCGGCTCCGCCGCGAGGCGACCCGCAACGACCGGCACGCCCAGGCGGCCCTGCTGCACGCCAGCGACGAGCCTGCCGAGGAGGGCCCGGTGCGTGATGACCGGCTGCGACTGATCTTCACCTGCTGCCATCCCGCGCTCAGCGTCAGCGCCCAGGTCGCGCTGACGCTGCGGTTGCTGGGAGGGCTGACCACCCCCGAGATCGCCCGCGCGTTCCTGGTGCCCGAGCCGGCCATGGCCCAGCGGCTGGTCCGGGCCAAGGCCAAGATCCGCGCGGCCCGGATCCCCTACCGGGTCCCGGCCGAGGCCGACCTCCCGGAGCGGCTGCGGGCCGTGCTCGCTGTTGTCTACCTCATCTTCAACGAGGGCTACACGGCAAGCTCGGGCGAGGCACTGGTGCGCGAGGACCTGTGCGCGGAGGCGATCCGGCTGGGGCGGCTGCTGGCTGGGCTCATGCCCGACGAGCCGGAGGTCATCGGGCTGCTCGCGCTGCTGCTGCTGATCCACTCCCGGCGGGCGGCCAGGACCGCCCCGGACGGGAGCCTGGTACGGCTGGCCGGCCAGGACCGCAGCCGCTGGGATCCGGCCCTGATCGCCGAGGGCCAGGCCCTGGTCGCGGCCTGCCTGCGGCGCGGCCAGCCCGGCCGGTACCAGATCCAGGCCGCGATCAACGCCGTGCACAGTGACGCGGCGACCGCGGCCGGCACCGACTGGCGCCAGATCCGGGAGCTCTACGATCAGCTCGCGGGCATCGACCCGGGCCCGGTGGTGGCGCTCAACCGCGCGGTCGCGGTGGCCGAGGTGGAAGGGCCCGCCGCCGGGCTGGACCTGGTAGACGGCCTCGGCCTGGACGGCTATCACGTGTTCCACGCCATCCGGGCCGACCTGCTCCGGCGGCTCGGCCGCACCGCCGAGGCGGCGCAGGCTTACCAGGCGGCACTGGCCCGCACCCGGAACGAGGCCGAGCGCGACTATCTGCGCCGCGCCCGTGAGCAGCTACCCCGTCCCTGACCGCCCCTCCCGGGTTCACGGGCGGGGCCCGGCCTGGCCTACCCTTGCCCAGTGCCCGAACTAATCCGCCCCACCCCGGTCGTCCGGGACTCCTACCTGGCTGGCGAGCGAGCCACCTGGCAGGAGCTGGGCGCGCTGCCCTCCTGGCTGGGGGAAGCCGAGTCCGACTTCGGGTCGTTCGCCGCCTCCCGCGCGGTGACCAGGGAGCTGTGGGGGGTCCCGACCACCGAACTGTGGTTCGTTGACGGTCCCGCCTACCTGGGCACCGTCATGATCAGGCACCAGCTCACCCCGCAGCTGGAGCGCGAGGGCGGGCACATCGGCTACCACGTGGTGCCCGCCGAGCGGCGGCGCGGGCACGCCACCGCCATGCTGGCGGCCGCCTGCACCCGCTGCCGCGACGACGGCATGGCCGAGGTGCTGATCACCTGCCAGACGGACAACATCGCGTCGCGCCGGGTGATCGAGACCAACGGCGGCAAGCTCGACACCGAGAGCAACGGCATCCGCCGGTACCTCATCCGGCTCTGACCCCGCTCGCACGCTGGCGGGCGCCGGCTTCCGGCCCGGTTTCAGCCCGGCCAGCCAGGGCAGTAGCGGCGGGATGTATGAGCCCGCTGACAGAATCACCGCTGCGCTGACAAGGGAGTGAAGCGCGCCCAGCAGCACGATGCCACCCGCCGTACGGTTCTCATCGCCGGCGGGGCGAACCTGCTGGTGGGGGCCGTCAAGCTGGCGGCCGGGATCATCAGCGGGTCCAGTGCGATGCTGGCCGAGGCGGCGCACTCGGCCGCGGACACCCTCAACCAGGGGTTCCTGCTCGCGTCGCTGCGGCGGGGCGAGCGGCCCCCCGACAGCGGTCACCCGTTCGGCTACGGCCAGGAACGGTACTTCTGGTCGCTGCTGGCGGCGTTCGGGATCTTCATCGCCGGCGCAGGCTTCTCGGTGTTCGAGGGGCTGCTCGCGCTGACCCGCGGCGGCAGTGAGAGCCCCCTGGTCGCCTACGTGGCGCTGGCAGTCGCGTTCGTGGCCGAGGGCACCTCGTTCGTCCGTGCCTACCGACAGCTGCGGGGCGAGGCCCGCAGCCGCCGGAAGGAACTGCTCGACCACGTAGAGACCAGCCCAGACACCACCGTCAAGACCGCGCTGTTCGAGGACTCCGCTGCCCTCATCGGCCTGGTCCTGGCCGCGGCCGGGGTCTCGCTCCGGCAGGTCACGGGGTCGGCGGTGTGGGACGGCGGGGCGTCCATGGCGATCGGCGCGCTGCTGGTCGTGGTAGCCGTCAAGCTCGGCCTCGACAGCCGTGACCTGATCATCGGGCGGGCCGCCGACCCCGCCCAGCAGCAGCTGATCAGGACCGAGATCAGCGGCACGCCGGGGGTGGACGAGCTGCTGGAACTGCGCACGATGCACCTCGGGCCCGACAGCCTGATCGTCGCCGCCCGGGTGGCGTTGAGCGATGAGATCACGGTCGGACAGGCGGAGGACCTTGCCGACGACATCGACCGCCGGCTGGCGGAGAAGCTGCCGCTGGAACCGCACGTGTTCGTGGACCCCACCCAGACCGCGTAACGGCTGCGCCCGGCCCTGCGTTCCGCCGACATGAAGGATGGTGAACGGTGAGCATCACGCCCGCGGCGGCCCTGGCCAGGCTCAAGGTGCAATACCCGGAGTGGAAGATCACCCAGGCCGGTGACCAGTACACGGCAACGAACCGGGACACCGGCCGCAGGTTACGCGCCCGCAGCATCGCCAGCCTGGAATACCTGCTGGCCGGGAAGAAACCGGGACCCCGTGCTTAGCAAAAACCCGGTCAAACATCACTCGCCTGGGAGCCGGATCTTCGTGGCCGTCAGTGTTATCTTCCCAGGCAGGACGCGTTTGCCCGGGCACCTATAGGGTCCGCGGGTAACGGGTATCACCCTGACCGTTATGGTTTCGAGACTGACCTAGTAGCAACGGGAGTCATGACCGGTAGACTGACCGGCCACGGGATGCCACGACTGAGGCGTTTGCCTGGCTCCCGGCCCTCCGGCGGTAGCCGCGGGCTTTCCCTCAAGAGCGGAGCAAGATGGGAGTCGGAATGCGCGTTCTGGTTCTTGGCGGCGACGGGTTCTGTGGCTGGCCAACCTCGCTGTACCTGTCGGACCGCGGGCACGACGTCACCATCATCGACAACCTGAGCCGGCGCAAGATCGACGTCGAGCTCGAGGTCGGGTCCCTGACGCCGATCCGCCCGACCAGCGAGCGGCTGCACGCGTGGCGCGAGGTATCGGGCCGGGACATCGGCTTCATCAGCCTCGACCTGGCGACCGAGTACGACCGGCTGGTCACCGTCCTCACCGAGCTGCGGCCGGAGGCGATCATCCACTTCGCCGAGCAGCGGGCAGCGCCGTACTCGATGCGCAACACGCACGCCAAGCGCTACACGGTGGACAACAACGTGCGGGCCACCCACAACCTGCTGACCGCGCTGGTGGCGACGGGCGTCGACGCGTCCCTGGTGCACCTGGGCACGATGGGCGTCTACGGCTACGGCTGGTCGGGCAGCGCGCCGATCCCCGAGGGCTACCTGACGGTGAAGGTGCCCACGCCGGACGGCGAGATCGAGCGGGAGATCCTGCACCCCGCCAACCCTGGGTCCGTCTACCACATGACCAAGACCCTGGATCAGCTGATGTTCGCGTTCTACGCCAAGAACGACGGGCTGCGCATCACCGACCTGCACCAGGGCATCGTCTGGGGCACCCAGACCGACCAGACCATCCGCGACGAGCGGCTCATCAACCGGTTCGACTACGACGGCGACTACGGCACCGTGCTCAACCGGTTCCTCATGCAGGCGGCGATCGGGCACCCGCTCACCGTGCACGGCACGGGCGGGCAGACCCGCGCGTTCATCCACATCCGCGACACCGTCCGGTGCATCGAGATCGCGGTCACGAACCCGCCGGAGAATGGCGACCGGGTCCGGGTGCTCAACCAGATGACCGAGTGCCACCGGCTGCTCGACCTGGCCAAGATGATCGCGGACACGATGGGCGCCGAGATCGCCTACCTGCCCAACCCGCGGCGGGAAGCCGAGGAGAACGAGCTGATCGTCCGCAACGACCAGTTCCTCGCGCTCGGCCTGAACCCGACCACGCTGTCCGAGGGCCTGCTGGAGGAGGGCAAGGAGGTCGCCGCCCGGTACAAGGACCGCGCCGACGTCACGAAGATCGTCGCGCGCTCGGTGTGGCGGGCCGGCATGGAGACCTCCGAGGACCTGCTCAAGGAGCTGCCGGCGAGCTGAGCCGGGACCTGCTCTGGCGTGCTCGCAGCTTGATCACGTCCGCGGGCACGGGCCCGCGCGCCGGAAATGCGTTGGGCTGTTGGTAACCCGGCGGATTACCGTGACCCTGTGTCAGGGTCACGCGCCGCCGCGCTTCTCGCCGCCCCGTTCGGGCGCCAGTTCGTGTTCGAACGGCTGGGTTTCAGCCCGGAGCACGACCTCTCCGGCGCGGCCGGGCCCGGGCAGGAGCCAGGGACGGCCGTGTTCCGGGCCGTCGGCAGCGCGTCGCGCCCGCCACGGGCCCGGCGGAGCTGGCGCGACGTACCGGCCGGCGAGCTGCAGGCAGCGGTGACCCGGCTGGTGGCGCGCGGCGACTGGCGGCAGCAGCTGGCCGGCAGCGAGGCGGAGCTGCTCCTGCAGCTGGCGCGGCTGAGCGCGACCTTCGGGTTCGACGGTGCCGATGAGGGGCTGTGGGAACTCACCAGCCGGGCCGCTGACGCCCTGCTGCCGGTGGCCGGGGCGCTGGCGGCCGCGCCGGCCGCCAGCACCTGGTGGGACCGGCTGGACCGGCGGGACCAGCGGCACGTGCAGTGGCGCGGCAAGCCGCTGCTGGCCGGGGACGCGGTGGCGCGGGCGGTCTGGAAGGAGGCCGCCCGCGAGCGGGAGCAGAACGCCGACGGGCTGGCGGCCGGCCCCCGCGAGCGCGAGCCGGGCCAGCGCTACGGCGCCTTCTGGTGGTCGGGCCCGTCGTACTCAGGCACCTGGACCGGCCCGGCCTGTCCCGGGGTGCCCGCCCTGGAGCTGCTGTGCTGGTTTGACGGCCCGCCACCGAAGGCCGGCAACCCGGCCGAGGCCACCGTCTGGTCGCTGGAGATCGACCCGGCGGCCAGGGTTTTCGAGGTCACCGGGCCGGGCGACTGGCAGCAGCTGGTGGACGAGTTCCCGCGCGATGTCACCGGCACCCATGACGGCGAGTGGCGGGACTGGGGCGGGCAGCTGGGACCGTGGCGGCTGCCGGACTGGGCGGCGGTGGCCGGACGGTACGACGGCGTGCACGTCACGATCG
>JAIRTY010000324.1 GCA_031254715.1 Nocardiopsaceae bacterium
CACCCACGTCACGGGCTTCGAGCGGGCACTGGTCAGGACGCTGAACGAGCAGCTACGGGCGACCCGGCTGCTCAAGAACGGCGACGAGCCGGTACTCAAGGAGGATGCCGCCGAGGGCCTGGCCGCGGTGGTGGCGGTGCGGGTGCCGGAGCCGCAGTTCGAGGGGCAGACCAAGGAGGTGCTGGGCACCCCGGCGGCCTCCCGGATCGTGGGCCAGGTGGTGTCCGCCGAGCTCAAGTCGTTCCTGGAGTCGCGTGGCCGGACCCGGCAGCAGTCCCGGGCCCTGCTCGAGAAGGTCGTCGCCGCGGCGAAGACCCGGATCGCCGCCCGCGAGCACCGGGACAACCAGCGCCGCAAGTCGGCGCTCGCCACCTCCGCCCTGCCCGCCAAGCTGGTGGACTGCCGCAGCGCCGACGACCGCAGCGAGCTGTTCATCGTGGAGGGAGACTCCGCGCTGGGCACCGCCAAGCTGGCGCGGGACTCGGAGTTCCAGGCGCTGCTGCCGATCCGCGGCAAGATCCTCAACGTGCAGAAGGCGTCCCTGGCCGACATGCTCAAGAACGCCGAGTGCGCGGACATCATCCGGGTGATCGGGGCCGGCTCGGGTGCCGGCTTCGAACTGGACGCCGCCCGCTACCAGCGCGTGATCATCATGGCTGACGCGGACGTGGACGGCGCGCACATCAGGACCCTGCTGCTGACCCTGTTCCACCGGTACATGCGGCCGATGCTGGAGGCCGGCCGGGTATTCGCGGCGGTGCCGCCGCTGCACCGGGTCGAGCTCACCAGCACCCGCAAGGGCCAGCAGAAGTACCGATACACCTACTCCGACAGCGAGCTGCGGCGGGCACTGATCGAACTCGAGCGCAGGGGGCAGCGCTGGAAGGAGCCGGTGCAGCGGTACAAGGGCCTGGGGGAGATGGACGCCGGGCAGCTCGCCGAGACCACCATGGACCCGCGCCACCGGCTGCTGCGCCGCATCAAGATCGGCGACGCCGAGGCCGCCGCCGCGATGTTCGGCCTGCTCATGGGCAGCGAGGTGGGGCCCCGCCGCGATTTCATAGTGAGCGGGGCCAGCGAGCTGGATCCGTCGCGCATTGATGCGTGAGCGGGCCCTGCCCGGGGGTTCCGGGGTGCGGGCACTGGAGCCGGCAAGGGACAGTCCGAGAGACGGCCACCGTTCGGTAAAGAAAACTCGTAGTTACGAACAGTGCCCGATAGTATTCACAGCGTGACGAGACAATCACTCATTGCTGATTTCCTGCGTACGCAGGCGGGGTGGCGCCTGACGTATGCGGGGAGCGACCCGCTGTCCACCGCCCGCTGCGTGGCGGCCCTGCTCGACGTCGCCGCCTTCGCGGCCACGCTGCCCGATGACGATCCGGATCTGACCGCGCTCGCGCGGTGCGGCTGCTTCCGCGGGGCAGTGTTCGATCCCGGGCCGAAGGGCATCACCATCGCCCGCTGGTGGCAGTACGGCGACGTGCTGCCGGGCAGCGCCAGGCCCGCGCGGCCGGCCCCTCGCCCGGCCGGGCCGCGCGAGCTGATCTCGGCCCTGGCGGCGGCGGTGAGCCCCGGCGCCGGCCAGGCGGTCGCCTGACGCAGCGAGCGGCTACGCCGGCGGCGCCAGGCCGCCGAGAGCGGCCAGCGGACCGGTGATCCGGGCCCCGGAACCATCCCGCCGGCCGTCGGCCGCTGGCAGTTCCACCGGCACCCCGGCGTCGGTCGCGCCCCGGGCGGGCGCGGGCCCGGCCCACGCCAGCAGCAGGCTGTCCTCGCCCTTGAGGAACCGGTGGCAGCGGACCCCGCCGGTGCCCCGTCCCTTCGCCGGGTACTCGCGGTAGGGCGTCACCTTGGCGGTGGCCCCGCCGGTGCCCGGCAGCGCGCGGCTGCTGCCAGCGATCGTGGCCACCACCGGCCCGGCGCCGGCCGCGCCGCCCGGCGCTGTCTCGTCCCCGCCTGGCGTGCCTGCCGCCGGCCCAGCCGATGCCACCGCGCCGAACCACACCACGGACGCGCGGGCGGCCAGCCGGATGCCCGCCATCCCGCCGGCAGTCCGGCCCTGCGGCCGGACCGAGCCGCCCGGGAACCGGAGCAACTGGGCGTCGCTGCTGATGAACACCAGGTCATAGTCCTCGCTGGGCAGCTGGACCGCGCCGACCACGCGGTCGCCCTCCTTCAGCGAGATCACCTCGAACTCGGTGGTGCTGCTCGGGTAGTCGGGCGCGACCCGCTTGACGACCCCGGCCGCAGTGCCCAGCGCCAGCCCGGCCCCGCCGGCCTCCGCCGCCGCCAGCCCGACCACGGTCTCGCCCGGGTCCAGCGACACGAACTCGCTGACCGGCGCGCCGCCGGCCAGCGAGGGGGAGTGGGCGCCGGGCGGCAGCGCCGGGATCTCCAGCACCCCGATCCGCAGCAGCCGCCCGGCCGACGTCACCACCGCGGTGGTGCCGCGGGACGTGGACCGCACCGCCGACACGATCGCATCGTGCGCCGCCCGCGGCCCGGCCCCGTTCCCGCCCGCCGGCCCGTTCCCGTTTCCGCCCGGCTGGCCGTCACCCGCCCCGGCCGCCTCGGCGCCGCCGGTGATGGCGGACCGGGCCAGCAGGCCGGCCGACGACAGCAGCACCTGGCACGGCTCGTCCGGCACTTCCAGCGGAACGGCCGCCGTCCGCGCGGCGCCGGTGCCTTCCAGCAGCACCGTCCGGCGCGGGGTGGCGAACCGCTTGCCGGCGTCGCCCAGCTCGCCGGACACGACCTCGCGCAGCCGCGCCTCCGATTCCAGGATCGCGGTCAGCTCGGCGATCTCGGCCTGCAGCGTCTCCCGCTCGCGCTCCAGTTCCAGCCGGTCGTACCGGGTGAGCCGCCGCAGCGGGGTGTCGAGGATGTACTGCGCCTGGACCTCGGACAGGTCGAACACCGACATCAGCCGCTGCCTGGCAGCGGCGGTGTCGTCGCTGGCCCGGATCACCTGGATGACCTCGTCGATGTTGAGCAGCGCGATCAGCAGGCCGTCCACCAGGTGCAGCCGGTCGCTGCGCTTGCGCCGCCGGAACTCGCTCCGCCGCCGGACCACCTCTATGCGATGGTCAACGAAGATCTGCAGCGCCTCGGCCAGGCCCAGCACCCGCGGCTGGCCGTCGACCAGGGCGACATTATTGATTCCGAACGATTCCTCCATCGGGGTGAGCCGGTACAGCTCGGCGAGCACCGCCTCGGGGTGGAAGCCGCCCCGCACCTCGATGACCAGCCGCAGCCCCTGCCGGCGGTCGGTGAGGTCCTTCAGGTCGGAGATCCCGGTGAGCTTCCTCGCCTGCACCAGGTCCTTGATCCGCGCGATCACCTTCTCCGGCCCCACCCCGTAGGGAAGCTCGGTGACCACGATCCCGGTCCGCCGGGGGGTGACCTTCTCGATCCGGGTGGTGGCGCGGGTGCGGAACGTGCCGCGGCCGGTCTCGTACGCCTCCCTGATGCCGTCCAGGCCGACGATCTTCCCGCCGGTAGGCAGGTCCGGGCCGGGCACGAACCGCATCAGCTCGTCCAGGCTCGCGTCCGGGGTGGCGATCAGGTGCCGGGCGGCCGCGATGACCTCGCCGAGGTTGTGCGGCGCCATGTTGGTGGCCATCCCGACCGCGATCCCGGAAGTGCCGTTGACCAGCAGGTTCGGCAGGCCGGCCGGCAGCACCTCGGGCTGGACCTCGGTGCCGTCGTAGTTGGGCTCGAAGTCCACGGTGTCCTCGTCGATGGAGGCCACCATCTCCATCGCCGCCGCGGTCAGCCGCGCCTCGGTGTACCGCATGGCGGCGGGAGCGTCGTCGCCGCCGAGCGAGCCGAAGTTGCCGTGCCCGTCCACCAGCGGCAGCCGCATCGCCCACGGCTGCGCCAGCCGCACCAGCGCGTCGTAGATGGCGCTGTCGCCGTGCGGGTGCAGCCGCCCCATGACCTCGCCGACCACCCGGGCGCACTTGACATGACCGCGGTCGGGGCGCAGGCCCATCTCGTTCATCTGGTAGAGGATCCGGCGCTGCACCGGCTTGAGCCCGTCCCGGGCGTCCGGCAGGGCGCGCTGGTAGATGGTGGAGTACGCGTACTCCAGGTAGCTGCCGCGCATCTCATCAGCGACGTCGACGTCGGTGATGTTCTCCTCGAAGTCCTCGGGCGGCGGGGGTGCCGTGGTGCGTCGTGCCATGTCCGCCATTGTGCCGCCTGGCCCGGACGATTCCACGCACCGACAAGCCAGGGACTGCTACGGCTGGAGGCCGAGCGCGGCCCGGGGACCGGCTGCCAGGGAGGGCGGGGCGGCGTCAGCTGGCGGCGAAGCCGCCGTCCACGAACAGGGTCTGGCCGGTGACATAGTCGCTGGCCCGGCCGGCCAGGAACACGGTGGCGCCGGCGAAGTCCTCCGGCAGGCCGTTGCGCCCGATCATGGTCCGGCCGGCGAGAGCGGAGACGCGGGCCGGGTCGGCGGCCACCTCGGCGGTCAGCGGCGTGAGCACGAAGCCCGGCGCCACCGCGTTGCAGCACACGCCGTGGCGCGCCCACGCCTCCGACTGCGACCGGGTGAGCGCGACCAGGCCGGCCTTGGATGCGCCGTAGCCGCCGCTGTTGCCGAACGCCCGGAATGCCTGCTGGGAGATCACGTTGATGATCCGGCCCCAGCCGCGTTCTGCCATCGGCGGCCCGAACCGCTGTCCGAGCAGGAACGGCGCGGTCAGGTTGACCTCCAGCAGCCGGTCCCAGGTGTCCGGGGCCAGCTCGGGCAGGGGCGGGCGGTCGTTCACCCCGGCCGCGCTGACCAGGATGTCCGGCTCCCCGAACGGGCCGGCGGCCGCGTCGGCGGCCCGCTGGACCGCCGTCCGGTCGGCGAGATCGGCGCTGACCCAGGCGGCCTCGCAGCCTGCCCGCCGCAGCTCAGAGACGGTGGCGGCCAGCGCTTCCTGGCGGCGGGCGAGGATGACCACCCGGGCTCCGGCCCGGGCCAGGCTGCCCGCCATCACCTTGCCGATGCCGGAGCTGCCGCCCGTGACCAGCGCCGTGCGGCCGGTCAGCGAGAACAGCCCGGCCAGGTAGTCGCGTACCGGCTCGCCGGCGTCCTGCCCGCCGCTGCTTTCCATCACCTCACCGCTCGCCGGGGGCCGCGGGCCGGGCCGGTCCGGCCCGCCGCGGTGCCACCGGTAGCGGGATCAGAGCGCAGGGCGCGCGCCGACCTGGCCGCGGGCCCGGGTGGCGAGCCGGCAGCCGCTGGCGAGGGCCTCGGCCGGGGGCTTGTGGTCCAGCCACGGCACCAGGAACCCGGCGCAGAAGCCGTCCCCGGCGCCGGTGCCGTCCACGAGCTCCTCGACCGGCTCGGCGGGCACATGGACCGGGTCGGCCCGGCCGTCGGCGTGCAGCGCCCCGTCGGCGCCGAGCTTCACGACGACCTCCGGGTACCAGGCCGTCAGCACCCGGGCGGCCTGCGCGGCGTCCTCGCGGCCGGTGATGACCTGGGCCTGTTCCTGGTTCACCAGCAGCAGCGTGGCGCCGTTGGTCAGCTCCAGGAACGGCTCGGCGCCCAGCCGCTCCAGCGGGCCGGACGACGCGCCGTCCACCGAGATCGTCATCGAGGCCCGGCGGGCGAAGTCGAAGGCGGCCAGCCCCGCCTCCCGCGACCCCTCCCGCAGCAGCGTGTACCCGGACACGTGCAGGTGAGTGCCGGGCCCGAACAGGTCGGCCGGCAGGTCATCGGCCGACAGCGCGCCGTTCGCGCCCGGGTCCGACAGCATCGTCATAGCACCCTTGTGGGTCACCATCACCACGCAGGTGCCGGTCGGCCGCTCCGGGTCCATCACCAGCCGGGCATCCACCCCGTAGCCCATCAGCTCCATGTCCCGGTTCCGCCCGGCGATGTCGGCGCCCCGGCGGCCCACGAACGCCACCTCCGCGCCGTCCACCGCCAGCCAGGCCGACACGTTCGCCCCCGACCCGCCGCCGTGCATGGTCACGGTGGCCGGGGTATCGCTCGCTTTCGCCAGCGGCAAAGCCGCCCGGGCGACCGTGTCCGTCATCAGGTCACCAACGACGACTATCCGCGTCATGCCGTCCACCACCATCGCATCATCCGGCCGGCAGCCAGTCAGGTCGGGACAGGGCAGCGCCCCGCCGGGCACAGGCTCGCGGACAAGAATTTAACAGTTCTGTGGACAAGGCTCGAGTCGTTCCCCTGCGAATCCCTGCTCGCCGGACAATACGGCCGGCCGCATCCTGATGAGCGGGAATGCCGCCGCGCGGGAGCCGCCGTCGCACCGATCGGCAGCCGGCAGCCCGGAATGGCGGCGCCCGGCGGTTAAGGTGTGTCGCGGCAGGACCAGGCGGGAGCAGGATCACGCGAGAGAAGGCTGCGACAGATGACCTGGAGCTGGCAGCTGGCGAAGGGCGACGGGACGCCGGTGGTCACCGATGCGGTGCCGGCCGAGACCTTCACCAGCCAGGGCGATGCGGAAAGCTGGCTCGGCGAGAACTGGCGCGACCTGCTGGCCGCTGGCGTGGATCAGGTCACCCTGGCCGAAGACGACCGGGTCGAGTACGGCCCCATGAGCCTGCATCCCGCCGACTAGCAGCGCCCAGGCCGACCAGGAGACCGGGCGGCCGGGGCCCGCCCGGGCGGGCCCCGGCCGGCAGCTACCGGATCCGGCCCGTCACGGCCGCTGCGCCGGGCTGACCGTGCGGGCCGGGTCCCGCTCGATCCGCGTCCCGAGGATCTCGTCGATCCTGGCCATCAGCTCCGGAGCGAGCCGCACCCCGGACGCCTTCACGTTCTCCCGTACCTGCTCGGGACGGGTGGCGCCGATGATCGCGGCCGACACGCCCGGGTGCTGGAGCACCCAGGCCACCGCGAGCTGGGCGAGGGAGAGCCCGGCCTCGTCGGCGACCGGCCGGAGCCGTTCCACCCGTTCCAGCACCTCGTCGTCGAGCATCCGCGCGATGAAGCCGGAACCGGTCGGGTCGGCGGCGCGGGACCCGGCTGGCGGCGTCGCGCCTGGGGAGTACTTGCCGGTCAGGACCCCCTGCCCGATCGGGGAGAACACGATCTGGCCGATGCCTTCCTTCTCGCACAGCGGCAGCACCTCGGCCTCGATCACCCGCCACAGCATGTTGTACTGCGGCTGGTTGCTGACGATCCGGTCGAGCCCGAGCTCGCCGGCGATCCTGACCGCGTCGGCGATCTGGTCAGCCCGCCATTCCGAGACCCCGGCGTAGAGCACCTTGCCCTGCCGGATCAGGTCGTCGAACGCGCGCAGGGCCTCCTCGGGCGGGGTCTCGACGTCGTACCGGTGCGCCTGGTAGAGGTCCAGGTAGTCGGTCTGCAGCCGCCGCAGGGAGGCGTGGGCCGATTCCATGATGTGCTTGCGGGACAGCCCCCGGTCGTTCTGGCCGGGCCCGGTCGGCCAGAACACCTTGCTGCAGACCTCGATCGACTCGCGGCGGACCCCCTGCAGCGCCCGGCCCAGCACCTCTTCGGCGCGGGTGCCGGCGTACGCGTCAGCGGTGTCGAAGGTGGTGATGCCCTCGTCCAGGGCGGCCGCCACGCACTGCCGGGCGGCATCCTCTTCCACCTGCGATCCGTGGGTGATCCAGTTGCCGTACGCGATCTCGCTGATCTTCAGGCCGCTACGGCCCAGATGCCGGTATTCCATATCTCGCGACCCTAACGGGCCGCGTGGCGGTCAGCGGACGCAGGCGCCGGCCCGCCGCCTGCTTGCGCTGGGCTCACGCCACAGCGGGTGCGACGTACGGGCCAGGAACTCCTGGTAGGTGCCCGGGAGCGCGTCGGGGTGGGGTGAGTAGCTGTCCAGCGCCAGCCGCCGGGTCATGACCCGGCGATGTGCGTAAGCCGCGTCCGCCGCCGCGTCTCGGGCCCGCAGCCAGAGCCGGCGCAGGATCCGTGTGAAGTTCATGACTTCAGCCTGGCCGGCGCCTCCCAGGCAGCCTAGTGGCAGCAATGACACCTATCGTCAAGATCCTGCCAGAGGAGCTGGCATACTGGTCTCATGCTGCGAAACGTTGCCGCCGTGGTGCTCGACGACTTCGAGGCTTTCGAGCTCGGGGTGGTCTGCGAGGTCTTCGGCGTGGACCGGACCGATGACGGGCTCCCCAGCTACGAGTTCGGGGTGGTGTCCGGCGAGCCAGGCCCGCTGCGGTCGCGGGCCGGTTTCACCATTGAAGCGCCGTTCGGGCTGGACCGGCTGGCCGGGGCAGACATGATCGCCGTACCGGCGCTCAACGGCCCGCGGGGGAGAGCCAGCGGCCGCCCGGTGCCGGAGCGGCTGCTGGCGGAACTGCGGGCGGCGGTGGCGCGCGGGGCCTGGGTGCTGAGCGTGTGCACCGGCGCGTTCGTGCTGGGGGAGGCGGGCCTGCTGGACCGCAGGCGATGCACCACCCACTGGCAGCGGGCCGCCGACCTGGCCCGGTACTACCCGGCGGCCCTGGTGGACCCGGCCGTCCTGTACGTGGAAGACGGGACGGTCATCACCAGCGCCGGCACCGCGGCAGGCATCGACGCCTGCCTCCACCTGGTGCGGCGGGAGCAGGGGGCATGGGTGGCGAACGGCATCGCCCGGCGCATGATCGTGCCGCCGCACCGGGACGGCGGCCAGGCCCAGTACATCAGGCAGCCGGTCGTGCCCGCGGGCGACGGGGACCTGGGCGGGCTGCTGGACTGGGTGCAGGTCAACCTCGGCCGGCCGCTCACGGTGGCCCAGCTGGCCGCCCGGGCGCACATGTCACCCCGGACGTTCGCGCGCCGGTTCACGGCCGAGACCGGCACCACCCCGCAGCGCTGGCTGACCGGGCAGCGGATCCTGCGAGCGCAGGAGCTGCTGGAGGAAACCGGCAAGACAATCGACGCCATCGCCGCCGAGACCGGCTTCGGCACTGCGATGGTGCTGCGGCACCACTTCCGGGCCTGGCGCGGCACCAGCCCGAGCGCCTACCGGCGGGTGTTCCGCGGCCCGGCGGCGGCCTGACGGGCCAGCCGGCCAGGCCTAGATGGCGTCGCCGGGCTTGACCCGGGGCTTGGGCATCCGGAGCCGCCGGATCTGGATCGCCCGCATGGCCGAGTACATCGCCAGCCCCCGGGTCGGCTCGCCCGGGTAGCGCTCCGCCACCATGCCGCGCACCTTGCGGCCGAGGAAAAGGCCCTCGCCCACCATGACCAGGACGATGATGATGACGATGCCGGGCACCAGCGACTGGACCAGCGGGTTCCGCAGGAACACCAGGATCATCAAGACGATCAGGCCGTACATGTAGTACTCGCTGAACCGGCGCTTGGAGTCCACGTAGTCGCGGGCGAGCGCGCGGCCGGGCCCCCGGTCCTTGGCGGGCATCGCCCATTCCTCGCCCCGCTGCATCGCCGCGTACCGGCGGCTGCGCTCACCCCGCTGCCGGTCCCGGTACTCCTGGTTCGCTGCCTTGCGGTTGGCTGGCGCGGCGTACGGCCGGCGGCGGCGCTCTGCCTCGCTGCGCTTAGGGGTGGGCCTGCCCTTGCCTGCGGTCACCGACGAGCGGGCGGCGGACGTGGCGTCCTCCTCCGGCGCGCCCACGGCAGCCTGATCTGCCTCCGGTGCCTGGGCGGCGGCGCGTCGTCGGAACACGCCCGACAGCTTACCTCCCGCCGGCCCCGTCATTGCCCGGATGCGGCGCTGCCACTACGGCCGGGGGACGGGCACTAACCGTGACCGTCGTAATGACTCATTGACCCAAGACCGCGTAGGCTGAGTGGACCAGCCTGCGGCCGACCGCTGCCTGGCCACGGGGGGCGGCGGCGCCAGCCGTGGCGCGGGTGCGGCAGCAAGTGCACACGACGAAGGGGATGGTCGCGCCCATGAGCGTGATAAAGCGGGTATCGCTGATCTTCAAGTCCAAGGCCAACAAGGCCCTGGACCGGGTGGAAGATCCGCGCGAGACCCTCGACTACTCCTACCAGCGCCAGCTGGAGATGCTGACGCAGGTGCGCAGGGGGGTCGCCGACGTGGCCACCTCACGCAAGCGCGTCGAGCTGCAGATGAACACCCTCCAGCGGGAGATGGACAAGCGCGACGGGCAGGCGCGGCAGGCGCTCGGCAACGGGCGCGAGGACCTGGCCCGGGACGCGCTGGCCCGCAAGGCCACGTTGCAGACCCAGCTCTCCGATCTGCAGACCCAGTACCAGGGGCTGCAGGCCGACGAGGAGAAGCTGACCGCGGCTTCGCAGCGGCTGCAGTCGAAGGTGGACGCCTTCCGCACCCAGAAGGAGACCATCAAGGCCACCTACACCGCCGCCGAGGCCCAGACCCGGATCGGCGAGGCCGTCTCCGGCATCTCCGAGGAGATGGGCGATGTCGGCATGGCCGTGCAGCGCGCCCAGGACAAGACGGCGCAGATGCAGGCCCGGGCCGGCGCGATCGACGAGCTGATGGCATCGGGGGCGCTGGACGACGTCACCGGCCCGCCGCGGGACGACATCCAGGCCGAGCTCGACCAGATGCGCGGCGGCCACGATGTCGATCGCGAGCTGGAGCAGATGAAGCAGGAGCTCGGGCAGGCCCCGGCCAAGGAGATCGAGGGCGCCCCGGACGGCGCGGCGGCGCAGGCTCAGCAGTCCGAGCAGGGCCAGCAGGCGGACCAGCCGCAAGCCGGTGATGGGGCGTGATCGTCCGGATCCTCGGCGAGGGCCAGCTGCGGCTCGCTGATTCCGCGGTCAGCGAACTGAACGTGCTGGACGCCCAGCTCGAGGCGGCCGTGACCGAGGGTCAGGAGGAGAAATTCCGGTCGGCCCTGACCGCGCTGCTCGACCGGGTCCGCGCGCTGGGAACGCCGCTCGCCGCCGATGCGTTGGAACCGTCGGAATTGATACTTCCGTACGCGGACGCGCACCTGGAAGATGTCAGGGACATGCTCGGCAACGAGGGCCTGATCCCCGGCTGACAGCTGATCCTCAGGATTTGCTCAGCTTGCGGACCGAGAATTCAGGTAGTGCTGGTGCCTCCTGGATTCCAGGTACCCAGCGCAAACCGGAATTTTCACACTGCGGCTCAGCGATACTAGGACTGAGCGGGGCGGCTCCGGCAGCCGGGCCCCGCACAGCGAGAACGGAGGCGGCGCGATGGCGAAGACCCGCTATGCGCCTGACCGGGGACTGACCGCCCGGATGGGCCTGACCATGTTCATGCTCGGGCTCGTGTTCGTGGCGCTCATCACGGCCCTTGTCTACATCCTGGCCGCGTTCGGCGTGGGCAGCGGCGGAATCATCTTCCTGGCCGTGGTGATCGGCCTGGCGATGGGGATCGGATCGTTCTTCTACTCCGACAAGATCGCCCTGAGCACGGCCGGGGCGCAGCTCGTGAGCCCGCAGGACGGCCCGCGGGCAGCCGAGCTGCATGGCGTCATCGACCGGCTATGCGCGCTGGCCGACATGCCCAAGCCGAAGGTCGCGATCGCCAGGTCCCCGATGCCGAACGCGTTCGCCACCGGCCGTAACAGCAAGAACTCGGTGGTCTGCGTGACCACGGGGCTGCTGGACCGGCTGGATCAGAACGAGCTCGAAGGCGTGATCGCGCACGAGATGTCGCACGTGGCGCACAAGGACGTCCAGGTGATGACCTACGCGTCCCTGCTGGCGATCATCGCGGGCCTGCTGG
>JAIRTY010000409.1 GCA_031254715.1 Nocardiopsaceae bacterium
CCGTTCAGCCACGGCCTCTCGTACACCACGTTCTGCTACCAGGACCTGGCCATCCGCTCCGCGGCCGGGGAAGTGCCGACGGGCGGGGAAGTGCCCGCAGAAGGGGAAGTGCCCGCGGACGGGAGCGGACCGGTGCGCATCGCCACCGACGGCGCCGCTGACATCAGCTGCACGCTCCGCAACACCGGGGACCTGCCCGGCGCCGAGGTGGTGCAGCTCTACCTGCGCGACCCGGTCGCGCAGGTGGTCCGGCCGGTGCGCTACCTGGCCGGGTTCGCCAGGGTTGAGCTCGCTCCCGGCCAGGCGCGGCGGGTCACCTTCCGGGTGCACGCGGACCGGACCGCGTTCTGCGGCCGGGACGGGAACCGGGTCGTGGAAGCGGGGCTGATCGAGGCCGAGATCGGCGCCTCAGCCGCCGACATCAGGCTGCGCGGCTCGCTCACGCTGACCGGCCAGGAGCGGGCCGCCGGCTCCGACCGCGTGCTCACCACCCCAGTCACCGTCACCGGCGCCTGACCCTGGCCAGCGAGAAAATGGGAGCCGGCGGACGGTGCGTCAACCAGGAGCCCGTGGCCGCACAGCAGAGGGCTTGTGTCGATATGTTATTATGCTTTTATGCGCACTACCGTGGAACTGCCCTCAGACCTCATGCGCGCTGCCAAGGCCAGGGCGGCCGAACATGGAGAGAGCCTCAAGGACCTGTTCGCCCGTGCGATAGCCCGCGAAGTCAGGATCCCGGCTCCCCGTCGGGCCGGCACGCGGGTGGTGCTGCCGTTGGTGGGCGGCGACGGCCCGCCGGTCGACGTGAGCAATGCCGACATCGAAGCTGCCCTGGCAGCAGCGGACGCTGACCGGTACGGCGGCCGGTGATCCTGCTTGATGTGGGTGTCTGGCTGGCGGCTGCCTGGGGCCGCCACGCCCATCATCCGCTGGTGGCCCGCTGGTTCGATCAGCAACCGGAAGGGCTGGTGCTCTGCCGGGTCACCCAGATGAGCCTGCTCCGCCTGCTATCCAACCCCGCCGTCCTGGGACCGGATGTGATCTCGCGGAGCGCGGCCTGGGCCGCCGTCGATCAGTTCCGAGCGGACAGCCGGGTACTGTGGGCGGACGAGCCGCCACAACTGGAACAGGTATGGCGTGCGCTCTCAGCCCGTGACGACAACAGTCACAAGCTCTGGACGGACGACTATCTCGCAGCCTTCGCCCAGGCAGGCGAATTGCCACTGGCAACCCTCGACCGCGCCTGCAAGCGGCGCTACCCCTCGGTACGAGTCGACGTCCTGATCTAGTCCCCTGGCCGTGATCAGGCTGCCAGGGCACCTTATTCTCCCTGGGTCCGGGCGTGCAGGTGCATGTCATGCCACCCGTCGGCGTGCAGCAGCGCGCTTACCATGACGCCCTCGAGCCGGAATCCGGCCCTGGCGGCGACGCGGCAGGATGCCAGGTTGGCCACCGAGTGCATGAGCTCAAGCCGGTGCAGCCCGAGGTCGCCGAGCGCCCACCGGCTCAGCCCGGTCACCGCCGACACCGCGATGCCGCCGCCGCGGGCGGCGGGCAGCACCCAGTAGCCGACCTCGGCCTGGCCGGTGTCGAGATCCACGTCGCGGAGGGAGACCCGGCCGAGCGGCTCGCCCTGGTCACCGCGCACGACGGCCCAGGCGGCGCCGGTCTCGGCTTGCCACAGGCGGTTCCAGGCCGCGATCAGCTCCCGTGCCTCGGCCTCGGTCAGCAGCTGCCGCCGGTGCCAGAGCTGGATCGCGGGATCGCGGTAGGCCGTGACCACGGTGGCGGCGTCGGACGACAGCCACGGCCGCAGGCTGAGCCCGTCCGGTGCCGGCAGGACCGGCTGCGGTCCGCCGCGCATCCGGCCGGGCGGGATCACCGGCGGGACGAGGCGGGGCACCAGGCCATTATCCGGACCGCGGCTATCGCACCGCGCCCCGGAGGCCACCGGGCCGGGCCCGTGCGCCACCGGGCCGGGCCCCGTGCGCCACCGGGCCCGGCGTACCCAGCCGGGCCGTCACCGGCCTCAGCCGGCCGTGAGCCGGTTCCGCACCGGCTCCGGGTCGCCCACGCTGGTGGCCGTGGTCGCCCGCCGGATGAACTCGCGGGCGGGCGGCCACATGGCCACGTGCTGGTCGCCGGTGTCCGTGTCGTAGCTGATAAAGACGGCTTCGCTGAAGTCGACGGCGAACAGGTGGAATCGTCCCGGCTCCGGCTCCCAGCCGAGGGTGCGTGCCGCTGCCGCCGCGTAGCGGCGCTGGACGGCCAGGTCGTTCTCCGTGCGGGCGGTGCCGCGGAGCTTGAATTCCCCGTCCGAGCCCTCCCGGCTGGTGATCACGCTGTGCACGAGGATCCGCGGATCCCGCTCCAGATCCCGGGCTTTCGCTGACTGCCACATCATGGCCAGCCACAGGTCGCCGTCCAGCAGCAGCGGCTCGACCGGGCTGACGCGGGGCGTGCCATCGCGGCGGACGGTTGCCACCAGCAGTACCCCTGGTGTGATCAGGCGCTCTCGCCCGAGCGCCGCCATCACGGGCTGCGCGTGCTCAAAGTCCGACCAGTGCATGGCTCCTCCAGGCGCCGGGAAACGCTGTCACGCCCGCCGTATCACGAGGCGCCGACAAACCCGCCGCCATCACGGGCTCGAAAGTTTCGAAGCCTGATAGCTCAGCCGTCGCCCTGCCTGATTGCCGAAATCCGCGCGGCCTTGCCAGATTTGGTCATTGACAGGCGGATCTAAGCAGGCTTACCTTCTGGCTGGTCGACCGACCGCCGTCGAAAAGTTTCGGCCAGCCCGGCTATTTCCGGCTCAGGAGGACCGCACCATGAGACGCCGTCGTTTCCTTGCCTTAGGCGCTGCTGCCGGAGTGGCGGCGGTGCCCGGTGTCGCCACGGCCACTGCCAGTGCCGCCACCCGTTCCCCGCGGCTCCTCGCTGACCCGTCCGCAGCGGGCGCATCGGACTCCTTACGCGACCTGGCGGCCAGGATCGGCCTCCGCGTCGGGACGGCGGTCATCCCGTTCGACCTGGACACGCCCGCGTACGCAGCGGTCCTCGCGAACCAGTTCTCGGTGGTCACGCCGGGCAACGAGATGAAGTGGCAGGTGGTCGAGCCGGCCCAGGGACAGTTCGACTGGTCGGGAGCGGACCGGCTGGTCAGCTTCGCCGAGCAGCACGGGCAGCGGGTGCGGGGCCACACGCTGCTGTGGCACAACCAGCTGCCGGACTGGCTCACCACCGGCGTCGCCAACGGGACCATCAGCAACTCCCAGCTCATGGACCTGCTGGAGCAGCACATCTTCACCGAGATGGGCCGCTACCGGGGCCGGATCTGGCAGTGGGACGTGGCGAACGAGTTCTTCACCGACAGCAACCCCTCGGGCATCAACCCGAACGACTTCTGGGTCTCCCACCTCGGTCCTGACGTCATCCCGCGGGCCTTCCGCTGGGCGCACCAGGCGGACCCGGGAGCGCTGCTGTTCTACAACGACTACAACATCGCCGGTGAAGACGGCTCGAATGCCAAGAGCGACGCTGTCTACCAGTGGCTCCAGCAGATGCTCGATCAGGGCGTGCCCGTCATGGGCGTCGGGAACCAGGGGCATCTGGACACCCAGTTCGGGTTCTCCGGCGAACGCATGACCCAGGACCTGCAGCGGTACGCCGGCCTCGGGCTGAAGGTGGCGATTACCGAGGCCGATGTCCGCACGTTCGTCAACAACGCGACGGCGCAGGTACCCACCGACAACCTCGCGGTGTTCGCGCAGCCCTACGAGTTCGGCCAGATGATGAAGGCCTGCCTGGCGGTCCCCGCGTGCATCTCGTTCACCGTCTGGGGCTTCGGGGACGCGGACTCCTGGATCCCAGGATTCTTCACCGGCGAGGGCTACGCGACCCTCTACGACGTGAATCTCAACCCGAAACCGGCCTTCTCGGAGCTGCAGCAAGATCTCCGGCTGGCGGCCACGGGCGCCCCGCGGCGGGTGCACACCTGACCTGACCGGCCGCCGGAAAGGAGATTATGATCATGAACGGATCCCGCCGGGCGCTGGCCGCCGCTGCCGTCACCGCCGCCGTCGCATTAGTCCCGGCGGCGGGGGCCGCCGCCGCTACCGTTCCCGGCCCCGGGACGGCGGGCGGAGCCACGACCAGCACCGCCACCATCACTGTCCGGCCCGGCCAGCACCACCAGACGGTCGACGGCTTCGGCTTCACCGAGGCGTTCAGGGAGCCGGTGATCACCGCGCTGCCCGCCGCCGAGCAGCAGCGGCTCGGCACCCTGCTGTTCAGCCCCTCCGCCGGGGCGGGCATGAGCATCGTTCGCTTCGGCCTGGGCGGTGCCACCGATCCCGGCGATCCGATCAGCGGCCCCGGCGACGCGGCCGAGCAGGTGTGGCTCGGCAAGCTCGCCGAGCAGCACGGCGTGCACCAGTTCTACGCCGACGCCTGGAGCGCCCCGGCCGGCATGAAGACCAACGGCTCGCTCGACAACGGCGGCTCCCTGTGTGGCTCGCCGGGGGAGAGCTGTTCCGCGGGGGACCAGCGGCCCGCCTACGCCAGTTACCTGGCCGGCCAGGCGGCGCAGTTCGCCCAGAACGGCATCCCGCTGCGTGCGGTCGGCTTCGTCAACGAGCCCGAGATCGGCCCGAGCTATGCCAGCATGCTGATGACCCCCGCGCAAGCCGCCGACTTCGTTCCCTACCTGGGGCGGGCACTGGCCGCACAGCATCTGCGTACCCGGGTGGCCTGCTGCGACGCGGAAGGCTGGACCGACGCCGCTGCCTACACGCAGGCGGTGCTCGGCTCGCCCGCGGCCGCCCGGTACGTCGGCCTGATCACCGGCCACGGCTACACCGCGCCGCCGGTCAGCCCGCTCCCCGCCGGCGGCAGGCCGGTGTGGGAGAGCGAGTGGGCGAACTTCAGCCCGTGGGACCCGGCCTGGGACGACGGCGCCCCCGGCTCCGGGATGACCTGGGCGCAGAACATCTCCGCCGCGTTCACCCAGGGCGACGTGAACGCGTTCTTCTGGTGGTGGGGCGCATCGTCCAGCACCGCCAACTCGGGGCTGATCCAGGTGCTCGGGCCCACCATCAACCTGTCATCGCGCTACTGGGCGTCCGCCGCGTTCGGCCGCTACATCCGGCCTGGCGCGGTCCGGGTCGGCGCCCAGGCGGCCGCTCCGGGCGTGCAGGTGTCCGCGTTCGCCGACCCGGACGGGCGGCTGGTGATCGAGGCGATCAACACCGCGGCCGCCGCGCAGCAGGTCCGGATACAGCTCGGGGGGCCGCGGGGGGGTCTGGGGGGGGCGTCCCCCCGGGCTAGCGCTGTGGGGGGTCGTCCCCCCGGGCCAGCACAGGGTGCCGGCGGCTGGCGGCACGCGGCCGCATACCTCACCGACAACGGGCACAACCTGGCGCCGGTCGCGCCCCCGGCGGCGGACGGCACCGCGCAGCTGCCGGCCCGCTCGCTGACCACCTGGGTGCTTCCCGCTGGGTGACTCGTCAGCGGGAGGAACTGTGAGCGAGGCCACGATGCGCGGCCTGCCGGCGAGGGGTAGCGTCACCGCCACCGATGTCCCTCGTGACCGTGCTCGCTGTCGCCGGGTTCGCCGCTGCGGTCGGCGGTCTGGTGCAAAGCGGCGTCGGCCTGGGGGTCGGCCTGGTCACCGCGCCCGTCCTCACCCTGCTCGACCCGGGGCTCATGCCCGGCGCGATGCTGGTGACCGGGACCTGCCTGCCGCTGCTGGTCCTGGCCCGGGAGATCGGGCACGCGGACTGGCGCGGGGCGTCGTGGGCGCTGGCCGGGCGGGTGGCCGGGACCGCGGCCGGGGTGTGGGTGGTCGCCGCGGTGCCGCTGCGGGTGCTCGGCCTGTTCATCGGCGGCGCCGTGCTCGCCGTGGTGATGCTCATCAGCCTGGGGGCGTCGCTGCCCCGCAACGGCGCGACGCTGCTGGCAGCCGGGACGGTCTCCGGCGTCAGCGGCACCGCCACCTCGATCGGCGGCCCGCCGGTGGCCCTGCTGTACCAGCGCGAGAGCGGGCCGCGGGTACGGGCGACGCTGTCGGTGTTCCTGTTCACCGGCAACCTGCTGGCGCTGGTGGCGCTGGGCGTCTCCGGTCGCCTGCCGGGCCGGGACATCCCCGCCGGGCTGGTGCTGCTTGCCTGCGCCGTTGCCGGGTTCGCCGGCGCCGCCCGGCTGCGGCGTTACCTCGACGGCGGGCGCATCCGTACCGCCGTCCTGCTGGTGACCACCGCCTCCGCGCTCGCCCTCATCGTCCGCAGCATCGTGGGCTGAGCCGGGTAAGTTCGGAGCGTCGGCTGGGAGGTCGCGCATGCTGGTTGCCGGGATTGACTCCTCGACGCAGTCCACCAAGGTGCTGCTGTGCCAGGCCGAGGACGGCACCGTGGTCGGCCAGGGCAGCGCGCCGCACCCCGACGGCACCGAGGCCGATCCGGCGGCCTGGCTGCGCGCCCTCGACCGGGCCGGGGAGGGGCTGCTGAACCGGGCCGACGCTGTCGCCGTGGCCGGCCAGCAGCACGGGATGGTCGTCCTCGATGACATCGCCGAGGTGATCAGGCCCGCGCTGCTATGGAACGACCTGCGCTCCGCCGGCGCCGCCGCTGAGCTCGTCGCCGAGCGCGGGCCGCGGTGGTGGGCACAGCGGACCGGCAGCGTGCCGAACGCCTCGTTCACCGTGACCAAGCTGCGCTGGCTGGCCACCCGGGAGCCGGAGCACGCGGCCAGGACCGCCGCCGTGATGCTGCCGCACGACTGGCTGAGCTGGCGGCTGCGGGCCGGGCCGGCCCTGGCGAAGGAACCGGTCACCGACCGCGGCGACGCATCAGGCACCGGGTACTTCTCGCCCGCCGACGGCACCTGGCTGCCGGAGGTCGCGGCGGACGCGCTTGGCCACCAGGTGCGGCTGCCCCGGGTGGCGCAGCCCGCCGAGGTCACCGGGGAGACTCACGCGTGCGCGGCCGTCGCGCCCGGCACCGGCGACAACATGGGGGC
>JAIRTY010000416.1 GCA_031254715.1 Nocardiopsaceae bacterium
AGGGCGATCGTGCGCAGCTTTTCCGGTCCGGCGTGGGTGAACTGGCTGAGCAGGCCGGTCACGGAGAAGTGGCCGGTAGGGCCGACCACCCCGGCGTCGTGCCAGTACTGGTAGTGATGCGCCAGGTTGAAGTGCGGGATGATCACGGTCACTGCGATCACTGACCAGGCCACACCCCAGCAGGCCAGTATCGCGCCCGCCCGGGTCCAGGTCCTGGCGCGGATCGGCGGGTCGCCGGCCAGCGCCGGCCTCGCCGCGGGTATCAGCATGACCAGCCCGATCGCCGCCGCGGTCAGGCCCTGATCCTCCTTGACCAAGACCAGCGGCAGTGCCCACAGCACGGCGGCGCGGGGCCGCCTGCGCACCAGCGCGGACAGCGAGCACGCCAGCAGCGGGACGGCGAAGGCGACTTCGTGGAAGTCGAAGCTGATCATCTGCTGCAGGCCCCACGAGAACCCGTAGGCCACCCCGATCGCGCGGCTGACCCCGATTCCCAGCCGGGCCCGGGCGGCCCGGCAGACCGGTACCACCGACACCCCGGTCAGCACCGCCTGCGCGACCAGCAACGTCACCGGGCTGGGGAACAGCCGGAAGAACGGCGCTATCAGCGCCACGATCGGCTGGAAGTGGTCCCCCAGCAGGTTGAACCCTGCCGCCCGGATCGGGACCACCGGCGCGTGCAGCATGCTGATCTGGCGGACGTACTCGGTGTAGATGCCAAGGTCCCAGGAGCCGACGCTGAGGCGCTGGTACCGCATCACCGAGATCGTGGTGTAGACGGCGGCCGTGACCAGGGCTATCAGCCACGGCACCAGGTCCGCCCGGCCGACGCCGGCCAGTCCCCCGCGGCCCGCGCCCGGGCGGCCGCGGCCCGGGGCCGGCGTGGTCGCGGGCGAGGGCGGGCTGGCCAGGATCGCGTCCTCCCCGGCCAGACTCTCGTCATCGTCGCTGCGGACGGCCAGCGTGCCCCGAACGATGGCCCCAGCCGGGGCGCCGGGGTCGGCGGGGAAGAGGGGGGCAGGGCTCGGAACGTACGGTCTCGCCACAGACGGGGTGCCGGAGGCCGTAACATCCCAGATCGACCCGGCGGCTTCGGCTGCGGGCGCGTCGGCTGCTTCCGCAGACGCGGCAGAGTCCCCGGTCCCGGGTGCTTCTGCAGGCCCGGGTGCTTCGGCAGGCGACGCCGCGCCCTCGGCAGGCACCGGACCCTCGGCCGACGCCGATCCCTCCGCCTCGTGGCCCGGCGCGCGGCCGGCGTTCTCTCCGCCCGTCTCGGCAGCTTCCCTGGCCGCTTCCGCGGCGCCGCTGTCAGGCTCGGCTGCTTCCTCGGTTGGCACGGTGCCCTCCTCGGCTGGCTTGCCGCCCTCCCCGCCTGGCTCGGCACCCTTTCTGGTCTGGTTCACGCTCTTCCCGGCCGGGTCGCGGCGGTCAGCGTCTTTCCCCTGGGCGGTCCTGGCACCTATTGATCCGGTGCCTGGTTCCGGCAGCGCTCCGCTCCCGCCCGCGGGTTCGGTTCGCGCCACTCCGTCTGCCCCGGATCTGTCTGCCGCCGGTTCGTTCCACGCAGCCCCGCCCGTCGCGAGTCCGTCCGCCGCCGGTTCGGTCTCCGCCGGTTCACCCCCGGCCGGTTCGACCCCGGCCGGTTCGCCCCCGGCCGGTCCATCCACCGCGGGTTCGTCCCCAGCAAGCACCCGGTCTGCGGTCGCGTCACTGACGGTCGCGTCGTCGGCGGTTGTGTCCCCGGCAGGCGGGAAATCACCCACGCCCGCCGCCTCTGGAGCGGCAGGACTGGCCGGCAACGGGCTGGTCGGAAAGTCGCTGACGGATACGGGCACAGCGGTCTCGTCCGAACCGGCCCCGCCGAACGCTGGCAACTCCGCGGGCGGGCCCCAGCTGACGGTGGGCGAACGGTCGGCCGGCTGGGTGCGGTCAGGACGCGCGCCGGGTACCCGGAAGCGCCCGGTCAGCGCGAATCGGCCGCCTCCCGGCGGCGGAGGGCTCGCCGAAGGCGCACCGCCAGCCGCAGCACCGGCTCGTAACGGGCTCGCAGCAGCCTGGCTGTCACGCGGCCGCCTGTCTCCCGGCTTGTTGTCTCCCGGCTTGTCGTCTCCAGACCGGCTGTCTCCGGGCCGACTGTCTCCGGGCCAGCTGTCTCCGGGCTGGCCGGCGCCCGGCGCACTGGCAGGTGCCGCATCAGCGGGTACCACGCTGGCAGGTGCCGTGCCGGTGCCCGACTGCGAGACGGCCGGCCCCGGGACGGCCGGCCCGCGGGACGGCTGCGCCCAGAGCGCACTCTCCGGGCCCGGCTCCTCCCCGAACGTCGGTAGTTCACCGGGCGGACCCCAGCTGATGACGGGCTCCGGCCCGACGGCCGCCGGCCCGGCAGGCTCCGGCCCGGCAGGCTCACGCCTGGCAGGCTTCGGTGCTGCCGGCTTCGGTGTAGCAGCCTTCGGACGGAGCGCCCGTTCCCTGGCGGCGGCGACCAGCCCTCGGGCCGCCGGCGTTCTCGCCTTGGCTGCGGCATCTTGGTCGCGTGATGGCACGGCCCCGGTCGGCGCGCCTTCGCCCTTGCCCGGAGCGCCTTCGGCCGTGCGCGGCGCGCCTTCCTTCCCCGGCGCGGCATCCTTCCCTGGCGCGCCCTCCTTCCCCGGCGCGGCATCGGCCTTGCGCGGCACGGCGCCCGCTGCCGGGGAGCCGGCAGTGGCCGGTGCGGGCCCGCTGCCGTGCTGCGCGGCCGGGCTGTCGGGGCGGGGCGCTTGGGGCCGCGGGGGCAGGAGCGCGTCGGCCCGGGCGATGGCGGCCGCCGCTCCCGAGCCCCACCGCGATGCTTCCTTGCCCGTGCGCTCTGCGCTGCCCGCGCTCCCGCCGCCGGACGTGCTCCCCCTGCTGCCTGCGCTTCCCCCCACCGGCGTGCTCCTCCTGCTGCCCGCGCTGCCCCTGCTGCCCGCGCTCCTCTCCACTGGAGCGCTCCCCCCGCCGTCCGCGTTTCCCGCACTGGCTACGCCTCGTCCGGTGGTGGCGCTTTGCCCGGTCGCATCGCTGCCCCCGCTGTCTGCGCTCTCGCCGGCGACAAGGCTCCCCTTGCTGGCAGCGCCATCCCGCTCGTGCGCCTGCTCCGGCGCATACGCCGCAACCGGCCCTGCTCCCGCGACCGCGTCGGCACCGGGACCGGCACCGGCACCGGAGCGGTCGCCAGCCCCCTGGTGCTTCCCGGCCGCTGCGTCCTCCCCTGGGCCCGGCTCCTCCCCCGGGCCCGGGTCCTCCCCAGCGCCTGGGACCGCAACAGCGCCCCGGGCCGCCTCGCCAGCGCCCGGGTCCCTGCCAGCGCCCGGGTCCCTGCCAGCGCCCGGATCCTCCCCACCCGGGCCATCACTGGCACCCGGGCCATCACTGGCACCGGGGTCAGCAAAGGCACCAGCACTTGCTCCGGCCGCCGGGTCCTGACCCGCGACCGCTTCCTGCTGCTTGGCCGCGTTGTCCACGAACGCCGGCAGCTCGGTGGGCGGGCCCCAGCTGACGGTGGACCCGGCGGGCGCGTCCTGCTCCTGCTGCATCAGCTACCCGTACAGTTTCTCGGCGTATTCCGGGCCGTAATAGCGTTCCAGCTCCGCCAGGGTCTCCTGGGTCGGCGTCACGCTCTTGACGATCGCGGCGTGGGAGGGCAGCGCGTCCGGTGCCCAGCTCCCTGGCTCCCACAACCGGGCCCGCAGGAACGACTTCTGGCAGTGGAAGAAGATCTGCTCGATCTCGACCAGCAGCGCGAGCTCCGGCCGGTGACCCTTGACGCTCATCTCGCCGAAGAACGGCGCGTCCCTGACGATCCTGGCCCGCCCGTTGATCCGGAGCGTCTCCCGCCGTCCGGGCACCAGGTAGATCAGGCCGACGTGGGGATTGGCGAAGATGTTGCGGAACCCGTCGGCCCGCCGGTTGCCGTTGCGGTCAGGGATGGCGATCGTCGTGTCATCGAGCACCCGGGTGAATCCCGGCGGGTCACCCTTGGGCGAGACATCGCAGTTGCCACTCGCGTCCGAGGTGGCGATCAGGCAGAACGGGGACGCGGCCAGCCACTGCCGGTCCAGCTCATGCAGCCGGAACCGTTCCTTGGCGATCGCACGCGCGGACGGCGGTCCCAGCAGCTCCCGGAGCTCGGCCTCGGAAGACACTTCGCGGATCCCTTCCCAGACCGCCATGAGAGCTCCTTCCTGCTCTGGTCATTCGCTTCGGCTCCCTGGCGCTGGGTTCCCAGGGACTCGCTCCGCCGCACTCGGGTCCCGGACCGTAAGCCTAACCCGCCATGCGGCTGACGTTTCTCGCTTCGGCGGCCTGCGCTCCGCTCCCGCTTCCGCGGCCTGCGCGCCGCGTGCGCGGCCTGGCACCGGTCCTCATTTCAGCAGCAGGCGGCTCACCCGGCGCCCTGCCACCAGCAGCCCGGCCGCGCCCATCACCGCCAGGTACGCCGCATGCCAGAGCAGCCCGGGACCGACCACCCCGAGCACGAACCCGCGCATCAGCACCACCGACTGGTACAGCGGTGTGCACTCCACCACCACCTGCAGCGCCCGCGGATACACGGTGAGCGGGTAGAACGTGGTGGAGAACAGGAACAGCGGCATGCTCACGAGCGTCACGAACTCGAAGTCCTGCCAGCTCCGCATGTAGGTGGTGGCGGCCATCCCGACCGCCGCGAAGGCGAACCCGGTCAGCACCGCGGCCGGCAGCGCCAGCGCCGCCCACGGCGAACGCGCCAGCTCCATCGCCACCACCACGGCCAGGAAGGCGACCGCGTACAGGGCACCGCGGATCAGCGCCCAGGTGATCTCGCCGAGCGCGACGTCGCCGGACCGGAGCGGGGTGGACAGCACCGCGTCGTACAGCTTGGCGTACTTGAGCCGGAAGAACACGTTGAAGGTCGAGTCGTACATGGCACCGGTCATCGACGATGTCGCGAGCAGCGCCGGCGCCACGAACTGGGCGTAGCTCACCTGAGTGCCCGCCGGGCCGGTCACGGTCCCCACCAGCTGCCCGAGCCCGACCCCGAGCGAGAACAGGTAGAACACCGGCTCCCCGAGCCCGGATAGCAGCACCAGCCACATGTGCCGGTAGGCGCGCGCGTGCCGCTGTACCAGGTACAGGCTGTTGCGGCCGCCGAGGTTGCGCCAGGGCCGGGTCAGCGCCGCGACCGGCACCACCCGCAGCGGCAGCTCCCGGACACTGACGGCTTCCCGGGTACTAGACATAGAGCCGCCGCCGGTAGCTGCGCTGGCCCGCCGCCAACCCGGCGACGGCCACCGCGGCCAGGTACGCCACGTGCAGCAGCGCGCTGCCGGGCTGCGCGCTGCCGAGCGTGAGGTCCCGGCACAGTGCGACCCCGTGCCACAGCGGGGTCGCGTACGCGACCGGCTGCAGCCAGGCGGGAAGCTGGCCGACCGGGTAGAAGATGCCGGAGAACAGGAACAACGGGATCATCCCGAACCGGAAGATCAGTGAGAAAGACGTCTCCCTTGACCGGGTCACCGCCCACGCCTCGAGGGGGGTGGCGAACGCCAGCCCGGTGAGCACCGCGACCGGCAGCGCCAGCAGCGCCCAGCCGGACCGGATCCCGCCCAGGATCGCTGCCACCGCCAGGAACAGGGTGCAGTTCATGGTCAGCCGGAAGGTGACGAACAGCAGGTGGCCGTGGAACACGTCCCGCGGCCGCAGCGGTGACGCCACCGCCGCCTGGTAGGTCTTGTTCCACTTCACCGAGCCGAACACCGGGAACGTGGACTCACCCATCGCGGTCTGCATGGCGGTCGCCGCCAGCAGCCCGGGGGCCAGGAACACCAGGTAGCTGACGCCGCCCAAGCGGGCGCTGCCATGGTGGTTGACCAGCGAGCCGAGTCCCAGCCCCAGCGCGCCCAGGAACAGCACCGGGTTCAGCACGCCCGAGTAGATGGACCCGCGCCAGGTGCGGCGGTAGTCGGTGAGCCAGAACCGGAACTCCCGCAGGGCCATCGACCAGCCAGGCCCCGGCCCGGCCAGCCCGCCCGCGCCCGGCCCGCCCGCGCCCCGCCCGTTACCCCCGGGCGCGGCCGCATCCGCGCTCATCGAACGTGTCCCTCCCCCCGCGCTCTAATCCTCCAGCCGGCGGCCCGTGAGCCGCAGGAACACATCCTCCAGCGTGCTGCGCCGCACCAGCGAGGTGCGCGGCTGCAGCCCGAGCCCGCGCACGGTCGCCAGCGCGGCGTCGCCATCTGTCACGTACAGCAGCACCCGGTCCGCCAGCACCTCCTGGCGCTGGGCCGGCACGTCCGCGAGCTTCTCGGCGGCCTGCTCGTGCTCGTCCGGGTCGAACCGCAGCTCGAGCACCTCCGGCGTGGAGTAGCGCTCGATCAGCGTCCGGGGCGACCCTTCGGCGGCGATCTTGCCTGCGTCCATCACCACCAGCCGGTCGCACAGCTGCTCGGCCTCGTCCATGTAGTGGGTGGTCAGCACCAGCGTGACGCCCTGCTGCTTGAGCCGGAACAGCCGGTCCCAGACCGCGTGCCTGGCCTGCGGGTCAAGGCCGGTGGTGGGCTCGTCGAGCAGCAGGATCTCCGGGTCGTTGATCAGCGACCTGGCGATGGTGAGGCGCCGTTTGAGGCCTCCTGACAGCGGCTCCACCTGGTCGGTGGCCCGCTCGGAAAGCTGGACGAACTCCAGCAGCCGGGCGGCGCGCTCGGCGATCACGCTGCGTGCCAGCCCGAAGTAGCGCCCGTAGACGAGCAGGTTCTCCCGCACCGTCAGCTCGACGTCGAGCGTGTCCTCCTGCGGCACCACGCCGAGCCGGGCCCGGATAGCCGACCCGTCAGCGACCGGGTCCATTCCCAGGATCGTCAGCTCCCCGGCGGTGGGCGGAGACACGCAGCCGATCATCCGCATGGTCGAGGACTTGCCGGCGCCGTTCGGCCCGAGGAAGCCGAAGGCCTCGCCCCGTCCCAGCTCGAAGTCGATCCCGTCCACGGCCGTAAACTCCCCGAACCGCTTGACCAGGCCACGAGCCCGGATCAGGGCGTGGTCAGGGACGGATGAGCCAAGCACGCTCGCGAGGCTACCTGCCAGGCAGGGCGGGCTTCGAATGCATTTTCCGCGATCATGGGGGTAGCGTGCACGAGGCGGCCGCCGGGCCCGGTACTGTCTCAGAAGGCGAACTGACACCCCAGGTCACACGCGGAGGGGACCCTGCCTGGTGACACTAGTGCGCAGGCTTTACGGGCGATTCCGGCAACTCATTCACGAGGGCTCCAAATTCCTGGTGGTCGGGGGAGTCGGGCTGGTCGTCACCAACGGCATGTATGGATTGCTGCACGGCCATGGGATGGGACCGGTCAAATCCACCACGGTCGCCACGATCGTCGCCAGCATCGTGACCTACGTCGGCAACCGCTACTGGTCGTTCCGTCACCGCGAGCGCAGCAACGTGGCCCGCGAGGGCACGATCTTCCTGGCGCTGAACGGTGTCGGGATCGTGATCCAGGACGCAGCCGTGGCCTTCAACGCCTATGTGCTCGGGTTGCCGCACAACAAGGTGGCCGAAGTCATCGCCCTGAACACCGGCATCGCGCTGGCCACCGTGTTCCGGTTCCTGAGCTACCGCCGCTGGGTGTGGCAGGCCCCGGCCGCGCCTCCCGCCGGCGCGCCGGCCGTTCCCGTCGGCCCGGGCGGCGACCGTGGTGACAACGGCCGGCCCGCTTCTCCGCTTCCGCCTTTGATGAGCCCGAACGGTCACCTGCCAGGCAGCCTCGGCGCCGACGGGGCAGCCCTGGACGACCCTGACCAGCGGACGGCCAACCGGCGTTAGCCCCGGCCCGGAAAGGCGCCGGCAACGCCGGAACCCGCTTCGGCGGCTACTACCCGGCTCCCTGGGCTGTGCAGCGTCCGTTCCTGGTCAGGCGCAACGGCTTGCCGAACGCCGCCTGCGCCTGTCCGGGGCTGAGCCTGCCGGTGGCGGCCAGCCGGCTGAGGACGTGGCTCTCCCTGGCCCGCGCGGCCGGGTAGTTCGTGAACGGGTTATAGGCGGAGGGCGCCTGCACGGCGCCCGCCAGCAGCGCCGCCTGCGGCCAGGACAGCTCGGCAGGCGTGACCGAGAAGTAGCCGCAACTGGCCGCGTTCAGGCCGTAGTACCCGTTGCCGAAGTAGGCCACGTCCGAGTACATCTGCAGGATCTGGGCCTTGCTGTAGGCGAAGTCGAGCTTGATGCCGAGGCCGGCCTGCTCGGCCTGCACTGCGAGACCGCTCCGTCCGGGCGTGTAGAGCATCTTGGCGAGTTGCTGGTACAGGGTCGCGCCGCCCTGATCCCCGCGGCCGGTCAGCTTGCCCGCCACGATCCGGGCCACCGCGAACGGGTCGAAGCCGGGCTCGGTGTAGAACCGGTGGTCCTCCGTGGCCACCAGCGCTCCGGCGAACCGCGGCGGCACCGCCGGTCCCGGATAGACGACGTGGTGCGCCCGGTCGAAGCCGCGGGCGATCGACTCGGCGTTCCGCACCGACGGGATGACCAGCAACAGCCCCGCGATGCTCACCGAAGCGAGCACCACCAGCGCGATGATGACGCCGAACGTGCGGCGCAGCCAGCGGAACCGGTGCCGGCGCCGGACCCGGTAGGGCCCCGTCGCGCCCTGGCCGGTGCCCGCCCAGGGCCCGCCGTACCCGGGGTAGCCGTAGCCAGCCCCCTCATACCCGGGGTAGCCATGACCCGGGTACCCGCCGACGGCTGGCGGATCGGGCACGCCGCCGTACCGGTCTTCGCTCGCCGGCCCACGCAATCTCATAGCCACCACTCCGTTGGTAGCCCTTGCGCAATCGCGCAGCCACGCGGTCCGGGCCCCCGTCTGCAGCCCGAACGAACGGCCTACCCCATGAAGTGCCCCCTACCGGGCAAAAATATCCACCCGGATCAATGGTCGCGCCCCCGCTGCACCTACGGCTTCACGGCTACTCAGGTGTCAGTGCCCCGCGCTACCCCGAGCGTGGCAAGCAGGTCTTCGTGGAACTGGATCCAGACGAGGTGGCAGGAGTCCCGGTCGGCTGATGTGGGCCTGATCTGCCATTTCGTGCAAGCATCGCCGAGCTGCCGGTTAAGGGGCAGAAACGAGTCGTGCGCGCGGGTGACGACATCCCTGGCGCCGGACCTGCCGAGTTCGGCGGCGAGCCGTCTCTCGTTCCCGGTGCGGCCCGCCAGCTAGCCAGCCAAACCGCTGCCGTGCAGCCACGCCGTCAGCAGATCGTTCACCTCCTGCGGGCGTTCCTGCTGCACCCAGTGCCCGCAGTCGAGCAGGTGGGTACCGGACAACCCGGGCAGCGTCG
>JAIRTY010000445.1 GCA_031254715.1 Nocardiopsaceae bacterium
CCAGCTGTCATCGGGCACCCGGGCCGCCTCGGCCGCGAACTCGCTGGCGGAGTCCCGTACGTCCGCGGCCAGCTCGGCGGCCGGCCGGCCGGCGCCGGCCTCGATGTCAGCGTCGCGTGCCCCGGCGCTGGCGTACATGGGGGTCTGCGTGCCGGTGCGGGCCCAGCGCAGCAGGTTCGCCAGCCCGTCGGCGTTGCGGGCGACGTGGGTGAGCACGTGACCGCGGGTCCAGCCGGGCAGCAGGGACGGCGCCCTGGCCTGAGCCTCGGTCAGGCCCGCGATGGTGCCGAGCAGGCGTTCGGTTGCTTGCTGGACGCCCGCCAGCTCGCTGCTGATCTCTTGCTGCACCAGGACTCCTCCGCCGTGACCCACCCAATCCTTGCATCTGCGCCCAGCCGGCGCCGCCCCGGCGCGGGAAGACCAGGGGCGGCTGGATCGTTCTGGAAGAATGCTGTCGGCAGGGGAAGACGCACGGGGGCCCGGGCGGGCCGGCGGCAGGATCGGAAGCTAAATGTCGGTGGCCCCGGTTAGCATGACGTGTCTTCTCATTCCCCGCTGAGGACCACCCCTCGTCACCGGAGAATCGAACGCAGTGTCTGAACGTCTCGTGGTTCGCGGCGCCCGTGAGCACAACCTCAAGGACGTCTCGCTTGACCTGCCCAGGAACGCCCTGGTCGTGTTCACCGGGCTGTCCGGGTCCGGCAAGTCCAGCCTGGCCTTTGACACGATCTTCGCCGAGGGCCAGCGGCGGTACGTGGAGTCGCTGTCCGCCTATGCCCGGCAGTTCCTCGGCCAGATGGACAAGCCGGACGTGGACTTCATCGACGGGCTGTCGCCGGCCGTCTCCATCGACCAGAAGGCCGCCAGCCGCAACCCCCGGTCCACCGTCGGCACCATCACCGAGGTCTACGACTATCTGCGGCTGTTGTACGCGCGGGTAGGCAAGCCGCACTGCCCCGTGTGCGGGCGGCCGATCACCCGGCAGACCCCGCAGCAGATCGTGGACCGGGTGCTGGAGCTGACCGACGACACCAGGTTCCAGGTGCTGGCGCCGGTGGTGCGGGGCCGCAAGGGGGAGTACGGGGAGCTGCTGCGGGAGCTGCAGAGCAAGGGCTACTCCCGGGCCCGGGTGGACGGCGCGGTGATCCGGCTGGACAGCGTGGGGGCGGCGGGCGAGCTGCCGGCGCTGAAGAAGTACGAGAAGCACACCATCGAAGTCGTGGTGGACCGGCTCAGCGTCAAGCAGTCGGCCCGGCGGCGGCTGACCGACTCGGTGGAGACGGCGCTCGGCCTGTCCGGCGGGGTGGTGGTGCTGGACTTCGTGGACCTGCCGGACGACGACCCGCACCGGGAGCGGATGTTCTCCGAGCACCTGGCGTGCCTGTACGACGACCTGTCGTTCGAGGAGCTGGAGCCGCGCTCGTTCTCGTTCAACTCGCCGTGGGGCGCCTGCCCGGACTGCACCGGCCTGGGCACCCGGATGGAGGTCGACCCGGAGCTGGTGGTCCCTGACGCTGCCAAGAGCCTGGCCGAGGGCGCGATCGGGCCCTGGAGCGGCGGCACGACCAGCGACTACTTCCTGCGGCTGATGGAGGCGCTCGGCGCTGCCATGGGCTTCAGCGTCAGCACCCCGTGGTCCCGGATCCCCGCCGCCGGGCGGAAGGCGCTGCTGCACGGCTACGACGATCAGGTCCATGTCCGGTACCGGAACCGGTACGGGCGGGAGCGCTCGTACTACACCTCGTTCGAGGGCGCGATCCCCTACATCGAGCGGCGTCATTCCGAGGCCGAGAGCGATTCCAGCCGGGAGCGGTTCGCCGGGTTCATGCGCGAGGTGCCGTGCCCGTCCTGCCACGGGAGCAGGCTCAAGCCGATCTCGCTGGCGGTGACGGTGGACGGCAAGTCCATCGCCGGCATGTGCGCGCTGCCCATCGGCGAGCTGGCCAAGCAGCTGCTGTCGCTCGAGCTCTCCGCCCGCGACCAGCAGATCGCCGTCCGGATCCTGAAGGAGGTCAACGCCCGGCTGGGGTTCCTGCTGGACGTGGGCCTCGACTACCTGAGCCTGGACCGGGCGTCAGCGACGCTGGCCGGCGGCGAGGCGCAGCGGATCCGGCTGGCCACCCAGATCGGCTCCGGGCTTGTGGGCGTGCTCTACGTGCTGGACGAGCCTTCCATCGGGCTGCACCAGCGGGACAACCACCGGCTGCTCGAGACCCTGACCCGGCTGCGCGACCTGGGCAACACGCTGATCGTGGTCGAGCACGACGAGGACACCATCCGGTCCGCCGACTGGGTGGTGGACATCGGGCCCGGCGCCGGCGAGCACGGCGGGCGGATCGTGGTGTCCGGCCCGCTGACGGAGCTGCTGGCCAATGAGGAGTCACTGACCGGGGCGTTCCTCACCGGGCGGCACTCGATCCCGGTCCCCCCGGCCCGGCGCAAGCGGACCAGGGGCCGGGAGGTCGTGGTCAAGGGGGCGGCCGAGCACAACCTGCGCGGCATCGACGTGGCGTTCCCGCTTGGCTGCCTGATCGCGGTCACCGGCGTGTCGGGATCCGGCAAGTCCACGCTGGTCAACGACATCCTGTACCACGCGCTGGCGAGGGAACTGCACGGGGCGCGGACGGTGCCGGGCCGGCACACCCGGGTCACAGGGACCAGCAACCTGGACAAGATCGTGCACGTGGACCAGGGGCCGATCGGCCGCACTCCGCGCTCCAACCCGGCCACCTACACCGGCGTGTTCGACCACATCCGGCGGCTGTTCTCGCAGACCACCGAGGCCAAGATCCGCGGCTACCTGCCGGGCAGGTTCTCGTTCAACGTCAAGGGCGGCCGGTGCGAGGCCTGCTCCGGTGACGGCACCATCAAGATCGAGATGCAGTTCCTGCCGGACGTGTACGTGCCGTGCGAGGTCTGCCACGGCGCCCGTTACAACACCGACACGCTGCAGGTGCACTACAAGGGCCGCAGCATCGCGGAAGTGCTCGACATGCCGATCGAGGAGGCGACCGAGTTCTTCGAGGCGGTGCCGGCGATCAGCCGTCACCTGCGCACCCTCACCGACGTCGGGCTCGGGTACGTGCGGCTCGGCCAGCCGGCCCCCACCCTGTCCGGCGGCGAGGCGCAGCGGGTCAAGCTGGCCTCGGAACTGCAGCGCCGTTCCACCGGGCGGACCCTGTACGTGCTCGACGAGCCCACCACCGGCCTGCACTTCGAGGACATCCGCAAGCTGCTCGGGGTGCTCGGGAAGCTGGTGGAGGGCGGCAACACGGTGATCGTGATCGAGCACAACCTGGACGTGATCAAGACCGCCGACTGGGTCATCGACCTCGGCCCGGAGGGCGGGTCAGGCGGCGGCACGGTGGTCGCCCAGGGCACCCCGGAGGAGGTTGCCAGGGCCGACGGCAGCTACACCGGGCAGTTCCTCGCCAAGATCCTTCCCTAGCTCAGGGATCCGCGGCCGAAGCAACCACCCGGACCAGGGCAATGCGGGCACGCGGCGGGTGTCAGCCCGCGGGACGGGCGAGAGTGTGGAAACTCCAGGTTGTTCCAGCAACCAGTAACTTCCACACTCGCCCGGGCTGCCGCTGCGGCTGGCCGCGCCGCGCTTGCCTGCCAGGGACGGCAGCGGCTGCGGTGCTGCCTGGCCGCGGTCAGCGGCCCGTTTCCCCGAGCCAGCCGGCCAGCTTGCCAGCCCGGCTGACCGCGCGCAGGCGCCGTTCCACCCGCTCCCTGACCCGGGCGGCGGCCACGATCAGCAGCCGGTCGCCGGACTGCAGCGCGGTCGCCTGCTCCGGCACGAACGCGCGGCTGTCCCGCACGATCAGCGCCACGTTCGCCTCGGCGGGCAGCCGGAGCTCGAAGATCTCCACCCCGTGCAGCCTGGACCCGGGCGGGATCTCCGCCTGCAGCAGGTCAGCGTGCAGGGCTTCCAGCGGTGCCGCCTCCACGTCGAGGTCGAGCGGTTCGGCCCGGGCCGTGACCCCGAGCAGCCGGGCGGCCCACGGCAGCGACGGGCCGCCCAGCAGGGTGAAGACGCCGACCACGACGAACACCACGTCGAACACCCGGGACGCGCCGGGCACCCGCGCGCTCACCGGGATGGTGGCCAGCACGATCGGGACCGCCCCGCGCAGCCCGGCCCAGGCCAGGAACCCCTGCTGGCGCCAGGGCACCCGTAGCGGCGTGGCGCACAGGACCACCGAGACCGGCCGCGCGAGCAGCACCAGCGCCAGTCCCGTGATCATGGCCGGGATCAGCGCTCCGGGCAGCCGCCCGGGCGAGGCGAGCAGGCCCAGCATGACGAACAGGCCGATCTGCGCCAGCCAGGCGATCCCCTCCGCGAACCCGCGGGTGGCCGGCCCGTGCGGCAGCCTCGCGTTCCCCAGCACCAGGGCAGCCAGGTAGACCGCGATGAAGCCGCTCGCCCGGGCCGTGGTCGCGGCGCCATAGGCGACGACGATGAGCGACAGCACCGCGATCGGGTACAGGCCGGATGCGGGCAGCGCCACCCGGCGCAGCACCAGCACCCCCAGCAGCCCCGCCGCCAGCCCGATCACCGCGCCGGCTGCGAGCTGGTAGAGCACGATCCCGGCGACGAGCAGAGCCGACGGCGCGTGCGTGCTGGCCTCGCTGAGCAGGGTCACCGCAAGCACGGCCGCCGCGTCGTTGAATCCGGACTCGCCCTCCAGCATGCCGCTCAGCTCGGGCGGCAACGGCAGCCTGCGCAGCACCGAGAACACCGCGGCGGAGTCGGTGGGCGCCAGCACGGCGCCGAGCAGCAGCGCTTCGTGCCAGCGGAGGGCGAGCAGCCAGTGGGTGACGGCGGCGACGATGACCATGCTGACCGCCACGCCCACGGTGGCGAGCACGATCGCGGCCGGTGCCGCCGCCCGGGCATGAGCCCAGTTCGTGGTCAGCCCGCCCTCGGCCAGGATCAGCACCAGCGCGCTCAGCCCGAGCGCCTGCGCCAGGGCCGCGTTGCTGAACTTCACGCCCAGCCCGGCCTCGCCCAGCGCCAGCCCCAGGCCGAGGAAGACCAGCAGGGCAGGCAGGCCGATGCCATGGGCGACGCGGGCCGCCGCGATCGCCGCGATGACCACGACCGCGCCTACGAGCAGCACGAGGCCGAGGTCCAGCACTGTCACGACCGGTCCCCCTGCCTGCCCTCGCCGGGCGCGGCTGGCGGACCTGCGGCCACGGTCGGTAGCCGCCCGGGGCGCGCCCTCGTGCCAACAGTCTGCCCTGATCGGCCTCCCGGCACCGCAGCGCCAGGCTGACAACGGGTCTATGAGGCCCCGGCAGCAGGCCTGCCGGGCTCGCGTGGCCCCGCGCTGATCGCCCGCGCTCCGATCGAGCGCCCGCTTGCCGGGGCCTCTAAGCTGCGCGGATGGAGCTCATGACCGGTGCGGGGGCGGCCCTCGCCGAGGCCAGCTGGCCGGAACGCGGCCGGCCCCGGTTCTTGCTGGTGCTGACGCACGGGGCGGGCGGCGGCCCCGGCACGGCCGACGTGCTCGCGGTGGCGGCCGCGGGACGCCGGCTCGGCGCCGTCTCCGTGCTCGTCACCCAGCCGTACCGGGTCGCCGGCCGGCGCGCTCCCGGGCCGGCGGACAAGCAGGACGCCGCCTGGATCGAGGCGATCGCGGCGCTCCGGGCGGAGATCGGCGGGCACGCGGTCCCCGGCCGCAAGCGGGCCGGGGCCGGCGAGCACGCGGTTCCTGGCCGCAGGCGGGCCGGGGCGGGCCTGCCACTGATCCAGGGCGGCCGGAGCAATGGCGCCAGGGTCGCGTGCCGGACCGCCCGCGCCGTGGGCGCCAGCGCGGTGATCGCGCTGGCCTTCCCGCTGCACCCGCCCGGCCGCCCGGATCGGTCCCGGGTGGCGGAGCTGCGCGGGGCCGGGGTGGACGTGCTGGTCGTGAACGGGGAGCGGGACCCGTTCGGGGTCCCGGACCCCCAGGACGCTGCCAGCGTGGTCGTCCTGCCCGGCGAGACGCACGCGCTCAGGCGTCACCCGGAGGAGGCTGCCCGCGTGGCCGAGTCATGGCTGCAGGGCAGGCTGGCTGCGCGCGTTCGCGCTGGTCGCTAGCGTGTGCCCGGCCGATCGTGGCCGTCGCGCAGCAGGATCGAGGGCTGCGGGACATGGCCTGATTCGGTATCGCGTGGAGTGGCGCTGAGGCCAGCGCCCTCGGCGCTGGGCGCCGTGCGCGGGTTCCGGGCGATCCCGGCCGGTGCGCGGCCGCCTGGGGAGACCGGCCGCGGCAGAGGTGCGGCGGTCAGGCCGCCGGCGCGGGGGCCGCGGGTGAGCCGGGTCCGGCCGGCTCGTGTTCGAGCCGGAGATCGGTAGGCCGGTGCGGCGCGACGGTGGCGCCGCCGGGCAGTAGCTCGCCGGTGTCTTCGAAGATGACTATCCCGTTGCAGAGCAGGCTCCAGCCCTGCTCTGGATGGCTGACCACGGTCCGGGCCGCCTCACGATCCGCCGCGTCAGGCGCGGGGCACGGGGGCGTGTGTGGGCACATACATGTGCCTCCAGGTCACGATCTTGTACTTCATATGATTGCGCTCACATATTAGTGAGCCAACTCTCCTTCGCGCTGAAGAATACACGCCTGTACTGGTGTTTCGTGCTTCACTGGATAACATCTCGGCGGCGGCCGGGCGGCGGGCTTCTTATCCCGCCCAGGCAATGGATTCATGGCCGTGAGTAACGGAGAAAATTCGATCCATTACGTGACGTAATCGAATCTTCGGCCCGGACCGGCCCGGATGGTTCCGCCCGCGTGAGCGGCGCGGAACCGGTCAGGCCGCGGGCGTCCGGGGGAGCCGGGCGATCCCGGTCAGGCGGTGGCTCTCCCGCAGCGTGAGCAGCCGCTGCGCTTCCAGCGACCACCGTCGCACGGAGGGCTTGGCCTTGGCCTTGCGCCGGTAGATCCGGTCGTCGTAGCCGCGCGGGCCGATCGCCACCCGCTCGGCAGCGAATCCGGCCCGCATCACGCTGGTCAGCGCCGTGTCCAGGCGTTTGGCCAGTTCCTGTTGCTCGGCCAGCGGCGCCCGGGCCGCCTGCGCCGCCCGCAGCTCCCGCTCGGCCGTCTGCGCCTGCCCGAAGAGCTCGTCGAACCTGTCCGCGAGCTCGGTGTCGGCCTGGGCGCGGGCCATCGCCTGCTCGCTGACCGGAGTCCGTCTGCGAATCACGCGCACAGCCTAGTGGATCGGCCAGGGACGGCGGACCGCGGCCGCCGCTGGCGCGGCTACCGGGCGAAGTAGTGCCAGCCGAGCCACCACCAGCCGAGCAGCACGAGCAGCCGCCCGATCCGGGGCCTCATCAGGTAGCCGAACCATTGCCCGACCGTGGGGACCTTCGAGTCCGGCCGCCGTCCCAGGTACTCCAGCACGAACATGGCCCCGATCGCCAGGACGAAGCCGACGATGGTGATGATGCGCATGGTCATCGCCGTACCAGCCCCCATCCGGTCAGCAGCCACAGGAACACCGCCACGCTCTTGATCGCGTGCGGCTCCAGCAGCGGGTTGATCAGGTCAGTCAGGGACGGGTGCCAGCTCGGGGAGCCGTCCTTCCACGAGGATGCCTCCCACTCGAACAGCGCGGCGACCACGATCGTCCAGTACGACACTCCCGCGATGTCGAGTTTCTCCGGCGGCGGTATCCGCTGCGGCGGCCAGCCGTAGGCAATGATCGCCACCACGGCTCCGGGGATCAGCACGCCGATCAGGGACTTGACCGAGAACGGCGCGAACCCGCCCAGGATCCATGCATAAGCGCCGAGTACCACGCCTGCCAGCGCGTAGCCGACCGGGTGCTGGCCTTTCGGCGGCCAATGCGGCAGCTCCCGCCGGCGTATCGGGCGACGGCGGCGCTCGGGTACCTGCTCAGTCGTCGCCATAGCTCTTCTCCTCTTCCATGATCTCACGCCGCCGGAGCTGAGGCAGCGGGTGCAGGGGAGCCGCCGCCGGGGCGCCCGGGGTGAGGCGCTGGCGCGGGCCGCCGGGCCGCCGGTGGGGCCGCCGGGACCAGGGTGCGGTCCGGGGACGGCGCCAGGGGTGCGGCGCCGGGGGGACCGCGGTGCGGCGCCGGAACCGGGGGACGGCGCCGGGTCCAGGGTAGGGCCACCGGCCAGCGGAGCGGTCAGGGCGGCCACCTGCGAGCGGACCGGTCAGAGGGCCGGTGCCTGCGGACGGACCGGTCAGAAGGCGGATGCCTGCGGACGGACCGGTCAGAAGGCCGGTGCCTGCGGACGGACCGGTCAGAAGGCGGATGCCTGCGGACGGAGCGGTCAGGGGCGGGTGCCGGCGAGCGGAGCGGTCAGCTCAGGGTCGCCTCCCAGTGCGCGTGCAGGGCGGCGTACTGTCCCGGGCCGCCCAGCAGTTCCGCGGGCGGGCCGTCTTCGGTGATCCGGCCCTGGTCGATGACCAGCACCCGGTCGGCGATCTGGACCGTGGACAGCCGGTGCGCGATGATCAGCGCGGTGCGCCCGGCCAGGACCGCCTGCAGGGCCGCCTGGACCGCCCGCTCACTGGGAATGTCCAGCAGCGACGTCGCCTCGTCGAGCACCAGCACCGACGGCGCCGCCAGGAAGGCGCGGGCGAACGACACGAGCTGCCGCTGGCCGGCGGAGAGCCGGTTGCCGCGGGCGCCGACCTCGGCGTCGTATCCGCCGGGCAGCGCCTTGATGAACGCATCCGCCCCGATCGCCGCCGCTGCCTGCTCGATCTCCGCCCGGGAGGCGCCCGGCCTGCCGAGCTCGATGTTGTCCGCCACGGAGCCGCTGAACAGGTAATTCTCCTGGGTGACCAGCACGATCTCGTGCCGCAGCGTCCGGTCGGCCAGTTCCCGCAGGTCCGCTCCGTCCAGCAGCACCCGGCCGGCGTCCGGGTCGTGGAAACGGGCCAGCAGCCGGGCGACCGTGGTCTTCCCGGCCCCGGTCTCACCCACCAGCGCCGTGGTCTGGCCGGCCGGGATGGTCAGGTCGAGCCCGGGCAGCACCACCCCGCGCCCGTAGCCGAACCGCACCCCCTCGAACCTCACCTCCCGGCCGCTGCCGATGGCCGCTGGCAGTGCGGTCGGATCCGAGGGCTCGGGGACCGACGGGCGCTCGTCGAGCACCCCGGACAGCTTCTCCAGCGCCGCCGCTCCCGACTGGAACGAGTTGTAGAACTGCGACAGGTCCTGCAGCGGGTCGAAGAACCGGCCCAGGTACAGCAGGAACGTCGTGAGCACGCCGATCTTGATGTCCCCGTGCATCACCCGCAGCCCGCCGTAGAGCAGCACCGTGCCCGTGATGACGTTGCCCACCAGCGTGATCCCGGGGGAGTAGACCGCGATCAGCCGGGACGAGCGGAGCATGGCCGAGGCGTAGCCGTCGTTCAGGCCGGAGAAGATCTCCTGGTTGCGCCGTTCCCGGCGGAACGCCTGCACCGCCCGGATGCCGCCGAAGGTTTCCACGAAGTGGACGATGACCTGCGCGATCGTCTCACGGCTGCGCCGGTAGGCGATGGCCGACTCGCGCCGGAACCAGACCGTCAGCACCGACAGCGGGGCGAAGCCGGCCAGCACCACCAGCGCCAGCGGCCAGTCCAGCAGCAGCATGCCCGCACCGGCCAGCCCCAGCGAGAACACCGCCGAGACCAGCGAGTCCAGCCCCTCGTCGAACAGGTCGGAGATCGAGTCAACGTCCGACACCTGCCGTGAGATCACCCGGCCCGAGGTGTACCGCTCGTGGAACGCCACCGGCAACCGCTGGAAGTGGTCGAACAGCCGCCGCCGCAGCTCCAGCACCACGGCCCCGCCGAACCGGCCGATCGTGGTGATGTAGGCCCGGGTGGTGACGGCCTGGACCACGATCGCCGCGAAGAACGCCGCCACGATGACCGCCAGCGGGGCCGCGTCGCGGTGGTGGATCAGCGGCGGGATGCCCCGGTCGATGCCCACCCCCACCAGCCACGGGCCCGCCAGCGCGGCCAGGTTCGCGATCGTGATCAGCAGTAAAGTCGCGGCGATGGCTGCCCAGTGCGGCCGCAGCAGGCTGCCGAGCAGGCGCCGGGCCCGCCGCCGCAGGATCGCTGACAGGCCGGCGGTCACCACGTCGACGTCTTCGGCGGCCACCCCGCGCCAGGCATCGGCGGTCATGTCGCCACCTTCTCCCCGTTGCAGCCCGTTCCGCTGATGCCGGGCCGGGAAGGCCCGCCGTTCCCGGCCGGCCCGCTCCCTTCCCCGGCCCGCCCGGCCGGTGCTGGCCCGGGGGGACGACCCCCCCTCTCCCCCCCGCTCATCAGGTCCCGGTACCGGGGCTCGGCGGCGAGCAGCTCGCTGTGGGTGCCGAGGGCCGCGATCACGCCGTCGGCGAGCAGCGCCACCCGGTCCGCCAGCGCGACCGTGGACGGCCGGTGCGCGACCACCAGCGCGGTGATCCCCGCCAGCACCTCGTGCAGGGCCTGGGTCACCCGCTCCTCGGTGCTGACGTCGAGCGCCGACAGCGGATCGTCCAGGACCAGCAGCGACGGCCGCGCGAGGATGGCGCGGGCGAGCGCCACCCGCTGCCGCTGGCCGCCGGACAGGCTCATGCCCTGCTCGCCGATGCGGGTGTCAAGTCCCCACGGCAGGCCGTAGACGAAGCCGGCCTGGGCGGCCGCCAGCGCCTGCCCGATCTCCTCCTCGGTGGCGTCCTGTGCGCCGAAGGTCACGTTCTCGCGCACGCTGGCGGAGAACAGGGTCGCCTCCTCGAACCCGCAGCTCACGCGGGAGCGCAGCTCGGCGGTGTCCAGCTGCCGCAGGTCGGTGCCGTCGAGCAGGACCGCGCCGCCCGTCGGGTCCGCCAGCCGCGGCACGAGCTGCAGCAGCGTGGTCTTGCCAGAGCCGGTCGCGCCGGTCAGCACCACCGTCTCGCCGGGCTCCAGCGTCAGCGAGACCTCCCGGAGCAGCGGCCGTTCCGCCTCCGGATAACGGAACCGGATCCGGTCGAAGTCCAGCCGGGCAGGCCGCTGGGCGCGCAGCGTCCGGCCGGCGGCGGGCCCGGTGCCGGGGGCGGCGGTCTCGCCGGGTCCGGGGGCCGGAGCGGGGCGCTGGGCGGGGACGGCCTGGGGCCGCGGCGGGGGGATGGCCGGCCGGGTGTCGAAGATCTCGAAGATGCGCTGGGCGGCGGTGGCCGCTTCCTGGCCGGTTGCCAGGATGAACCCGGTCGCCTCGATCGGCCACACCAGCTGCAGGCTCAGCGCGACGAACGCCACCAGGCCGCCCAGCGTCAGCTCGTGACGGCTGACGGCCAGCGCCCCGAGCAGCAGGTTCAGCCCGATCGCGGCGTTGGGGGCCAGGTCCAGCGAGGCCCAGAAGCTGCCGCGGAGCCGGGCCTTGCTCACCTGCGTCCGGTACACGAGGCCGGCCTGGGCCGCGTGCCGGGCCGAGGCCTCGGCGCGGCGGCCCAGCGCCTTGAGCACCCTGATCCCGGCGGCCGCTTCCTCCACGTACGTCGCCAGGTCACCCTGCTGGTCCTGGGCCCGCCGGGACAGCACCCGGTAGTGGCGCTCGAACCAGGTGCTCAGCGCGAGCACCGGCAGGAACACCCCGCCGCTCAGCAGCCCGAGCCACCAGTTCAGGTGGATCAGCAGGGCCACGACCACCGTGAACGT
>JAIRTY010000680.1 GCA_031254715.1 Nocardiopsaceae bacterium
CCGACCTCCGAAAAGTTGGCCACGAATTCGATGCCGGCCAGCCACTTGACCATCTTGAAGCCGAGCTGCACCTCGTTGCGCAGCCTCAGCGGCGCGCCATGCCCGTACGACAGCGGGGCGCCGTTCATTTCGTAGGCCAGCATGGTCAGGTGGTAGCGCATCTGCTCAATGGGGTGGGCGTCGTAGTACAGACCTCCGTCAGGGCCGTCGCCCAGGGAGTAGAAGACCACCCAGCGGGCTTCGGGCTTGGGCTTGACCAGGTCCATGAGCGTGGTCATGGACACGCCGCCCCACTTGGCGACGCCGGACCAGCCCTGGATGCAGTAGTGCTGGGTGATCTGCTCGTGGCGGGGCAGTGCCCGCAACTCGTCCAGGCGCAGTTCGACCGGGTTGTCGACCAGCCCGTTGACCTTCAGCCGCCAGCCGGCGAATCCCCCGTCATACAACTTCCGGTAGGCCTCGGTGGTCGGGTATGCGCCGTTGTGCCAGAAGTAGGGGGAGATATCCTTCTCGCTGTACTCGCCCGGGGCGGCATCCACGTGCTCGAACAGCCGCTGCACCGGCCCGATCAGCGCGAATCCGATCCGCTGGACCACACGAGGATGCCGCATGGTGAACGGGGTGGCGACCACCCAGGCAGCAACCATAATCGCCGTGGTGACGCAGAAGATGCCGAAGCCGAGCCAGCTGGAGTCGTTGCGCGCGGCGTAGATGTGGTTCGTGTTCACCAGCAGCCCGGTGGTGAACACCAGGGTGACGTGAATGACGATGAAGAACAAGAACCACACAAAGATCAGGAAGTGCAGCGAGCGCGCCACCTGAATCGACAGCACCCGGCTGACCGGCTTGATCCGGGTCGACAACGCCGGGGACATGCCCAGGCCGGTGATCAGCGCCAGCGGCGCGGCCACGAACACCGTCACGAAATAGGCGAGCAGCTGCAAGCTGTTATAAGCGACCCACCCCCGCTCGGCCGGCCAGTGCAGGGACGCGTACTGGATCATCACCGTCACAGCGCTGGGGAACACTCTCCACGTTGTGGGCACGATCCGGTGCCACTGCCCGGTGGAGAAGAGCAACACAAAGAACACGACGCCGTTGACCAGCCACAACACGTCGGTTCCGAGGTGCCACCAGCGGGCCAGCCCGATCGAATGCCGGAGCCCTGGCAGGCCGACCTGACCCGGCAGGCTGATTGAGTCGTCCTTGGCCGTCCACAGCGGGTCCTTCGGGACGGGCTTCTGTATCCGGAGCCAGTCCCGTCCCGGGGTGGAATGCCTCGTCCAGTACAGCCGAGGGTGATCGGACAGGATCTGCAGGCCTGCCCGGATGATGAAGATCAACAACAAGGCGTTGAGGGCGTGCTGCGCTCCCACCCACCACGGCAGCCCCGGATGGGTACCAGGAGAGATCAGCGTGCCGGGGTAACGGGCCATGAACCGCTGCACGGCGGGCATATTCCACAGCCCCCGCGCGACAGCTACGGCGATGATCAGGCCCGCCCAGCCGATCAGCAGCAACCACAGCAGGTTGAACCACTTGCTGCGGCTCACCCGCACCCGCGGGGCAACGCCCTGGGCGGCCGGAACAGACCCCGCCCAGGTCTGCGGGTCAATGACATTTTCACCCCGCGTCAGGCGCTGCCGGTATTCGGCAACCGCGGCCGGGGTGGTATCAGGAGCAGAAGCCAGGCTTCCGCGGTTTCCTCGCATTGTCCCCGTTCCGAGGCAGTTGCCCAGGTTGTCACGCTCGGCGTCTATGCCGGGTCACCAGCCGGGGTTACGGTCATCCCTGCAACCCGATTCAACCCAAAAAACCCCATATACCCCGTGTCTCGCAGGTCTTGACAGAAAAACGTCCTACCCTCCCGGTACCCAGCTAACCGCAGGTAACTAGATGGCACCCCAGGACCCGGGGAGAGTTCCTGGATCGCGGGTAAGACCTCCGTGTCAAGTGCCCGCCCCAGCAGCAGGCCAGTGTGGGAAAGAAAATGAACACTACGCAGTTCGACAAGGTAAGAACCGGGAGCGGTTTCTTCGCTGCGCTCGACCAGAGCGGCGGCAGCACGCCCAAGGCGCTCGCGGAATACGGCATAGGGGCCGGCCGCTACAGTTCCGACGCCGGGATGTTCGACTTGGTCCATGCCATGCGAACCCGCATAGTGACAAGCCCGGCGTTCGCTGGCTCGCGTGTCATCGCGGCGATCTTGTTCGAGCAGACCATGGAACGCGACGTCGAGGGTGTTCCCACGGCTCAGTACCTGTGGGAGTCCAAGAGCGTGGTGCCGTTCCTCAAGGTCGACAAGGGACTCGCCCCGGAAAGCGACGGCGTCCAGCTGATGAAGCCCATCGACACGCTCGATGAGCTCCTTGACCGCGCGAGCCGGCACCAGATCTTCGGCACCAAGATGCGGTCGGTGATCAACGACGCCAGCGAGGCCGGGATCTCGGCGATCGTGGAGCAGCAGTTTGAGTATGCGGGCCGGATCGTGGCGGCCGGTCTGGTGCCGATACTCGAACCCGAGGTCAGCATCTCAAGCCCGCGCAAGGAGCAGGCCGAGACGCTGCTGCGGGACGCGATTGCGAAGAATCTCCAGGCGCTGCCCGAGGGCGAGATCGTCATGCTGAAGATCACCATCCCGACCCGGCCGGGCCTGTACGCCGAGCTGGCGTCCGACCCGCGAGTCCTGCGGGTCCTCGCGCTGTCGGGTGGCTACAGCCGTGACGAGGCATGTCGCCTGCTCGCCAGGGATCCCACGCTCATCGCCAGCTTCGCGCGCGCGCTGATCGGGGGGCTCACGGAGGGCCAGACCGACGAGGAGTTCAACGCCCGGCTGGACTCCTCGATCGAGCAGATCTACCAGGCGTCCGTGACCAAGCGGACAGCCAGCTCCTAGGCGAGGCGACACTCTCCGCCGTGAGACAGGCACGCGCGGGGTAGCGGGAGTCACGAAAAAGGGCATGGCTGGTGCGGCGCTGGCTCTTCGTCGAGCTGGATGAGCCACAGCACGGCCGGCAGGTCACCGACGGCGCCAGAGAGATGGCCCTTGCGGCCGTTGCGCTCGCGCGTGCCCTGATCAGCCCCGAAGGAGAGCTCGCCAGGTCCCATCTCGATGCGCTGGCCGTCCATCGACTCGACGAACCAGCGGCCGGAAAGCGGGATGATCCACTGCGGTTGAGGATTCTCGTGCCACTCGCCGGTCCAGCCGGCGGGCAGCACGGTCACGAGCGTCGAGACGGCTCCGCGGGTGCGGCGTCCGATCCACTGCGGGCTTGCTGGCTCGCTGATCGAGCGGCGCTCAAAGTCTCTGAAGGCGCAGCGCCGCTGGCGGCTCACGCCCTGCTCGTCCGTGTAGAGATGCCAGTAATCCACCTGGGGCTTGCCGGAATCAGCCATGGCTTAATCCTCTCGACGCCGGGAGGCGCAGGTGCCTATCGAGAGCATCGGCGCGGGCACCTGGTGCTCCCGGCTGCGGATTGGCCGACCGCACCAGTCGATCTTCGCACCAGCCTCACCTGCCTGGCCGGAGTCCGGGAGGGTTACAACACCGCGCGGAAGGCCCATCCCGGCAGGATTCCACGTCTCATTCCACGCGGGCGCAGCCCCCGGGGCGAGGACGGTTACGTTGCGCCTTCATGAGCGAGGGGACGGGTGGGCCTCAGCAATGGCTTAGCGGAACTCCCTGGTGGCGGACGGAGCATGCTGTACCCATTCGGGGCGACACGCCCAGAGTGGGACGCTGAACAGCACGCATATCGTCACCTCCTCGCGTTCCTTGACAAGGGTGAAGGGTAGCTATAAAACGCCCAGCATGGATGAAGGCGGTAGCCCCGTTCCGGGGGAGGGGGAGAGCAGCCCCAAGCAGGAGGCCAAAGCTGACCTCGCACAGGCAGCGGCGAGCGCTAGCGAACAGGTAAAGGCAGCTGGTGAAGGTGGGAGCAAGCTCAGCAACGACCCTCAGTTCATATTACTCACCAAGCTGTCCATTCTCGTAGGAATTATCTTTGCCATTATCGGCGGGATTACAGGGCTGATTTTTAGTATTCATGCTCTGACGTCAGCCGACGCCTCCACCCCTCACCACGCCCACCCCACTCCTACCCCGCTTGCGAGATTCGTGGTGGTCGGAGACAACTGGAAAGGTCCGTGTACTAATGGCTGTTCCATGACCGCTACTTTTCGCAATGAAGGCGGCGAGGGCACAGCCGCAGCAACCTTTAACATTTGGAGAAATCGCTGGCACGGTGGTTCGCCGTTAGCGACATGCACAGTGCCGGTGCCGGACGCTCCCGCGAACGGCGCTGTGAGTGCAGGATGCACGGCGTTCAGTTCTGTCCTCAGCAACCTCCTAAACGCCAATCCTCGCGGCCCTCAAGTGTGGATGACCGTCCAGGTAGAAAATCCCACTGGCCAGCCTTCCTGATGCCAGGGTGTGGCCGCAGAGTCATTGCTGCCGTGCCACGGTCTCCAGCGCCTCCAGCTGCACTTCGTCATGGACGGAACCGAGGTGCTCGATATCCCGCGACCCGCGCCGCGACTTATGGACGATCTGCACCGCCGTCGCACCCGAGGAAGTCTTCACCATCCGCACATACGGGGACAGGAAGTCGCCACAGCGATCGTAGGGTGCACGAGGCCAGCTGGGACGCCGACTGGGACAACGCTGACCGGCCGGGAGCTGCGGCACCGGCAGACGGCGAAGACTCGAGACGCGGCCCGAATCGTGCTGGGCAGGCGGGTCGCGCATATGAGCACTGCCAAGCTGCTTCGCCGTGGGACCGGCTCAGGACGGTGAGGCGGCTTCTTGCCACACCACCCATGAAACCGGTCCTCCAGATGATCTCTGGAGGACAGGTTTCGCCTGATAGCGGAGTCGGAAAGGGTGGGTGACAGGCTTCAAGACCGACACTCATACCAGCAGTGACGCGCGCCTGCTCGATCCCACCGGTCGGCGCGCCCAGCTATCTCCAGCATCTTCGCAGGTCAGGCGTATTGCCATAGCCCCAATACTCGGGACCTGATGAGTACTAAATAAATTCTCTGTCCCACACCCAGCCCCACACGCCGGTGTGGTGGTTCTTGCCGTAGTCCCAGTGCCACCCATTGACGGTGCGCGAGTAGCAGATGATGAACGTCTGTCCGTAATATCCGAGGCCCCGGGTCGCGGAGGAGAACCTGGGCCTGGCGTGGATACGCACCCCGTTGTGGCCGAACGTGCGGCGCAGGACTTCGCAGCTGTAGCCGGCGGCGGGGCGCTGGCTTATACCCCGGCTAGGGGTGCCCGAGGCGAGCGCTGTCCCTCCGGGGACGGCCAGGGTGGCCGCGGTGGCAGCGGCGACGGCCGCGGCCGCCATAGCCTTCTTGACGTGACCGTGCGTACTGGATCTCACGTAGGTACCTCTCCTGTTGTTTCTAGTCAGCCGTTCCTGCCGCTCTTGTGCTGGTTGCTCGCATCGGGCGAGAAAGCTACCGGAATCAGATAGGACGGCCCTATTTATTCCGGATAGGCGCTGTCGCGAGGCTCCTTGTACGCTTCATGGACGTGTAGTAGATGCGGTACCCGAGTCCCAAATGGCAGCGTTGCGTATGTTAGCGGCTCTCGTCAGGTGACGCAAAGCAAGGAGGTTTTATGGATTTTTCTGCACTTATGTCCGATCCTACTCTGTCGGTGAACACGTGAAGGGCCTCTTCTTTTTAAGTTCCTGATTACCGAAAGGCAGGTGCCCCCACCTGGCAAGCTTGCGTGTGACCTCCGCCCACATCGCGGCCGGGGCGCTGGCCTCATGCTCGCTGGCCGGGCCGCCACTTCTGGATCGGAATCAGCCCGGATTCCACCAGGCGCCCCGGGTGTTTCCGCACTGACTACAACTTGCGGCC
>JAIRTY010000757.1 GCA_031254715.1 Nocardiopsaceae bacterium
GGTCGGACGCGCTGATCGACGCGGTGCGCAGGCTGGATGGTGCCGACGTCGAGATGCGCGGGCTCTCGCTGCGCCGCCCGTCGCTCGACGACGTGTTCCTCGCCCTGACCGGGCACGCCGCCGAGGAGACAGGACCGCCGGGCGGGCGCCGCCGCGGCCGCCGCCGGGGCGGCAACGAGACGCGCAGCAAGGACACCGCGGGGGCAGCATCATGACAGCCATCACTGTGGGCGCCGGCACCGCCGGCGCGCCCGCCGAGCCTGGCGCCTTCGTCCGGGCACGCTGGGCGGTGACCGACACGCTCACTATCACCCGGCGCAACCTGCTCGTGTGGATGCGGGTCCCGGCCTACATCGTGTTCACGATCATCCAGCCGGTGATGTTCGTGCTGATGTTCCGGTACGTGTTCGGCGGCGCGATCCCCGTGCAGGTGCCGGGGGGCTATGTCAGCTTCCTGATGCCCGGGATCATCGGCCAGACCGCGGCGTTCGCGACCTTCGGCACGGCCATCGCGCTGGCGCTGGAGCTGCAGAAGGGCGTGATCGACCGGCTGCGCTCGATGCCGATGGCACGCTCGGCGGTGCTGGCCGGCCGGCTCGTCGCCGACACCGCGCGGATGGTGCTGACGATCCTGGTCATCCTCGGGGTCGGGTACGCGGTCGGGTTCAGGTTCCAGAACGGGGCCGGCCCCGCCATCGCCATGGTCGTGCTGGCCACCGTATTCGGGCTGGCGTTCTGCTGCGTGGCCGCGTTCACCGGGCTGGCCATCGGGGACCAGGAGTCGGTGCAGGCGTTCGGGATGATCTGGCTGTTCCCGCTGACGTTCGTCAGCTCAGCCTTCGTGCCGATCCAGACCATGCCCGGCTGGCTGCAGGCGTTCGCCAACAACCAGCCGGTCACTTACGTCATCGACGCGATGCGTGGGCTGGCGCTCGGCGGGCCGCTCGCTAACCACCTGTCAGCGGATCTGTGGAAGAGTGCCGCCTGGCTGGCGGGGATCTTCGTGGTGTTCGCGCCGCTCGCCGTCCGCGCCTACCGCCGGGCCGCCTGACCGCCTGACCTGGGCCGGGCGGCCCGCCAGGGCGCCCGGCCTGCTCAGGTGAGCTGGCGGCGCAGCGAGTCCAGGTCGCCCAGGATCCACGCGCTGGTCAGCCACTGCCCGTCGGAGCTGAAGAACGCCGCGCCCGCGTACTGGAACCGCCGCTGCGTGGCGGGCAGCCCGAGCAGCGGCCCGGTATGCGTGCCGGTGTAGCGGAGCCGCGCCGCGGCCCGGTCGCCCTCGCATACCAGCTCGACGACCTCATTCCAGAAGTCGGCCGAGCCGCTGCGCACCTGATCCCGGTACCGTCGCCAGCCGTCCCGGCCCGACGTTTCCTGCCCGAGCGAGCCGCGGAACGTGAACTCCGGGCTGAGCGTGGCGCCGACAGCCGAGTCGTCCCAGGCGTTCCACAGCTCCCGGTAGAACCTGCCGACCAGCGCGCTGATGGGTTCAGTTGGCACCGACCCATGGTGACGCCTGACGGCGCACCGGGCCACCGCGGGGGCGCCTTCCAGCACCGCCGCTGCCGTCGCTGGGGACCACCGGTCCGTCGCGGGCCTACCGGCCGCCGTCCGGCAGCGGCAGCGCCCGCGGCGGCACCGGCGTGGAGACCACGATCGAGGTGACGGTCTGGCCGTAGGTGAGGAACTGGTCCAGCAGCTCTTCCAGGTCCGGCACGGTGGCGGCGTGCACCTTGACCAGGAAGCAGTCCTCGCCGGTGATCCGGTAGCACTCGCTGACCTGGCCGATCCGCCCGGCCAGTTCGGCGATCCTGGGCAGCTGGCCGGGCACCGGCCGGATCCGGGCGAAGGCCGTGACCGGCAGGCCGAGCGCCTCCGGGTCGATCTCGACGCGGTAGCCGGTGATCACCCCGGCCCGTTCCAGCCGCTGCACCCGCTCGGTGACCGCGGGCGCCGACATCCCGACCCGCCGGCCGAGGGCGGACATGCTGATACGCGGGCTGGCCTGGAGCTCGGCGAGCAGCCGCAGGTTGGTCTCATCCAGGAGTTCCGACCTGGGCGTGAAGGCAGAAGCGGGTGTTTCCCGTGAATTTGCAGGCACTACGATCACTCTGCCTTGAGACGTGGATTTACTTCGCTGAGTCAGCCTATAAGACTGGGCAGCGTGAAGAGGGAAGCCGGCGCGACGGTCACAGCACCGGCGGTGCCGGGGCGGCTCACCCGCGCTGGCCAGGCGGTGACCCGCTTGCCCGCCACGTCGTACTTCCTCACCAGCGCTGTCTTCCACTATCTTGGACCGTCCTTCGCGGTCTTGCTGTTCCAGCACGTCAGCGTGCTGGGCGTGGCCTGGCTGCGGATCGCCAGCGCCGCCGTCGTCCTCGGTCTCTGGCGGCGGCCCTGGCGGCTGCTGCGTACCCTCCCGGCCCGCCAGCGGTGGGTGCTGCTGGCGCTCGGCATTGTCCTCGCCGTCATGAACTCGGTTTTCTATCTGGCCATCGACCGGCTGCCGCTGTCGACCGTGGGGGCCATCGAGTTCCTCGGCACCGTGTTGCTCGCGGCCGCCGGGGCCAGGACGCGGCGGAACGCCCTGGCGCTCGCGCTCACCGTGGGCGGGGTGGCCCTGCTGACCGCGCTGCGGCTGGACGGGCAGCCGCTCGGGTTCGTGTTCGCGTTCGCCAACTGCGCCGGCTTCGTGCTGTACGTGGTGCTCGGGCACCGGATCGCCACCGCCGGCGGCGCCACCCGCGGCGGCGGTGCTGACGGCCGTGGCTCAGCCGGTTCCATGACCGGCATCGATCAGCTCGCCGCTGCCATGATCGTGGCCGCCGTTGTCGCGACTCCGGTCGGGCTGCCGGGAGCCATCCCGGCCTTCGCCCACCCGGTCTGGCTGCTCTGGGGCGTCGGCGTCGGGGTGTGCTCGTCGGTGATCCCGTACCTGACCGACCAGCTGGCCATGGCCAGGCTGCCGCGCGCCACGTTCGCGCTCATGCTCGCCCTGCTGCCGATGTTCGCCACCCTGATCGGCGCGGTCGTCCTCGGCCAGCTGCCGACCGTCCGCGACCTGGCGGGCATCGCCCTGGTCATCGCGGGGGTGTCGGCGCACCGGGCGCGGCCTCCGGCGGGCGCGGCCGGGACCGGGCGCCGGGCGTAAGCTCGGGCAGCGTGACCCCCGACGAGCAGTGGCTGGCCGCGATGTGGCCGTTCGTCCGCTCCCAGCTGCCGGCGGCGCCCGCCCGGGTCATCGAGATCGGGTGCGGGCCGCTGGGCGGGTTCGTCCCGATGCTGGCGGCCGCCGGCTACCAGGCGACCGGCGTCGACCCCGAGGCGCCCGCCGGGCCGGAGTACCGCCAGGCGGAGTTCGAGCAATCCGGCCTGCCCGGCCAGGCGGCGGCCATCGTCGCCTGCACATCCCTGCACCATGTCGCCGACCTGCGCGAGGTGCTGGACCTGGTCAGGGGCACGCTGCTGCCCGGCGGCCGGGTCGTGGTCGTGGAATGGGCGCGGGAGCGGTTCGACGAGGCCACCGCCCGCTGGTGCTTCTCCCGGCTGGCCCCGCCCGAGGACGGGCACAGTTTCCTGCACGGGCAGCAGGAGCAGTGGCGTGAATCAGGCCAGCAGTGGGACGCCTGGTGCCGGTCCTGGGCAGAGGCGGAGGGCCTGCATCCCGGGGAGGACATCCTGCGCGAGCTCGTGGCCCGGTTCGGCCCTGGGACCCTCAGCTACGGGCCGTACTTCTTCCCCGAGCTGGCCGGCACCAGCGAGGCCGATGAGCAGGCGGCGATCGACCGCGGCGAGATCCGCGCCAACCGGATCCAGTACGCCGGCCGCCGGCCCTCCTAGGCTGGCGCGGCGGGTCACAGGAACCACCGCCCGTCGCCGGCCGGGATGATCCGGACCCTGGCCGCTGACTGGCCGAGCTCCGGGTGCCGGGCCGTGACCGTCACCAGCCCGGCCTGGCCCGGCAGCGACCGGAGGAAGGCCCCGCCGACCCCGCCGTACTCGCCGAACGGGAACGGGCTGTCGCCGATCAGCGTCGCCGGCCCGGTCAGCGCCAGGCTGACGGCACCGGTGACCGACGGCCGCTGGTTCCCGTAGGCATCGAGGGCCCGGAACGTGAGCCGGGTGGCGTCGGTCCCGTCAGCCTGGATCGTGGCGTCCCCGGCGGCCAGGACCAGCCGGTCGCGCGTGGTGTCGGCCGACATGGCCAGCGATGCCGCCAGCCGGGGACCGAGGTAGCCGTCGATGCGCAGCTCGGGCAGGCCGGACCCGTCCGCCGTGAGATCGGCGAAGACCGGGGGATAGGCGAGGCCAGGGAACCGGGCGCGGTCCGGGATGCCGGTCGCGACGTGCCTGCCGCCGACGTAGATCTCGACCCGGTCACAGTTGGTGGCGATCATGGCGTCCGGGCCCGGCCCGTGCAGGGGCGAGCCTGGCCCGAAGTCCCACCAGAACGCGGGCAGGATGACCGGCCGCACCGCGGGGTCCAGCTGGGAGCGGTAGAACGCGGCACCTGGCTTGGGCACCCGGAACGTGTCGAGCACGCCCGGGGTCTTCAGGCCACGCCAGCTGCGGCGGCCGCCGTTGAGCGACGCGTAGTCGATCCCGGCCCAGCCCAGCAGGCCCGCGTAGCGGGGGCGCGATCGCGCGCTGTCGTGCACCTGGGCGTGCAGCAGCGCCTGCCGGCCCAGCACCGTCCCCGGGTCGGTCCAGCGGTAGGCCGGGGGGCCTGTCAGCGCCCCCACCGCCTCGCTGACCAGATAGGGCACGCCTGGCAGCGGGGGCTTGAGCGAGGCGCCGCCGCGCCGGGAGCGGTAATCGTCGTACCCGAACACGTCCTCGTCCCAGCCGCGGGCCGAGTGCCTGCTCATGGCGCCGGTGGTCTGCCTGGTGCCGTCGAGTTCGGCGGCGATCCGGCGGTTCCTCGCGTACAGGCGCGGGGAGTCGGCGGTCTCGTTGAGCCGGGCGGCCCAGACGACCACGGACGGGCGGTTGCGGTCCCGCGTCACCATGTCCCGCATGTTCTGGGCGGCGATGTCCTGCCATGCGTCGTCCCCGAGGTAGTTCCACCCGGGCGGTTCCTCCCACACCATCAGCCCCAGCTCGTCGCAGGCGTCGAGGAAGTGCGGCGACTGCGGGTAGTGCGAGCAGCGCACCATGTTGCAGTTGAGGTCGTGCTTGAGGATCTCGGCGTCCCGGCGGTGCAGCCGCGCCGGGGCGGCCATCCCGGTGTACGGGAACAGCTCGTGCCGGTTCAGGCCGAAGATCTGCAGCCGCTGCCCGTTGAGGTAGAAACCGTCGGGCCGGAACCGCGCCTCCCGGAAGCCGGTGGTGACGTCGAGCCGGTGCGGCGGTCCCGACGCTGGCCGCACGGTGGTCCGGACCGTATAGAGCGCGGGAGTCTCCGGCGCCCACAGCGCGACCTCCCCGAGACCGGCCAGCACTAGCCGAACGGTCGCCGTCCCCGGTGCCGTGATCGCCACGGAGGCCGAGGTGCTGGCCAGCGGCCGGGACCCGGCCAGCAGCTCGGCGGTGACCCGGACCGGGCCGGCCGGCACCGTGGCAGCGTCGATCCGGGCCGCCGCCGTGACCGTGCGGCCGGGCGTGAGCACGCCGGCCGGCTTGGCGAACACGTCAGCGACGAAGACCTCAGGCACCACCCGCAGCCTGGCGTCCCGGTAGATGCCGCCCGGCTGCAGGTAGTCGATCGACCCGGCGCCCTGGCGCGCGCCGGCCGGCGGCACCGGCAGCCACCGCGAGTCGGCGATGACCGCCAGCACGTTTTCGCCCGGGACCAGTGCGCCGGTCAGCTCGGCCGAGAACGGGAGGTAGCCGCCCTGGTGGGTGGCGATCGTGGTGCCGTTGAGCACGACGGTCGCGTTCACCATGACGCCGTCGAAGTCGGCGAAGACCCGGCTGCCGGTGAGCGGCGGCGGCTCGAAGTGCTTCCGGTAGATCCAGCTGCCTTCCCAGCTCCGCGGGTCCCAGTCGCCCCAGGAGAGCCGGGCGACCGTATGCGGCAGCGTGACCGCGGCGAAGCCGCTGTCATCGTGGCCGGGGTCCGCCGCGCCGTCGGTGTACTCCCCGCCGAACAGCCAGCCCTGGTTGAAGTCATAGCTGCCGCCGGGCGGTGCCTGGAAGCCCGCCGTCAGGTCTCGTGCGTTCCGTTCGATACCCCTATGATCGGGCAGGGCCGGTGAGAGGCGGGGAACATGCGTGGTGGCAAGGTCTTAGTCGTGCTGGCCGGCATCGCCGTGCTGGCCGCTGGCTGCGGCACCGAGGTGGCCCACGGGACCAGCGTCGCGACCGCCGTGACCAGGACGGGGGCCCGGACCGCCCGGATCGCGATCACGACCGGGGCCCGGACGCAGGGCATGTCGTTCTCATTCACCCAGACGGGCGTGTTCGACTTCGCCCGCGACCGCGGCATGCTGAGCCTGCGGGGCCCGGCGGGAATGGCGCAGGAAGTGCGCTTCCTTCCGCCGCGGACGTACCTGAAGCTGTCAACCGGCGCTCATGGCCCGCTGCCGCACGGGAAGTCGTGGGTCTCCTTCAAAGCCGCTCCGGGCAACGGGCCTGGTGCCGCCATGTTCGGCCCGGCGGGCAGCACGGATCCGGGCGACATGCTGGCCGCGCTCAGGGCCGTGTCCAGCGGCGTGACGAAGCTGGGCAGCGATGTCATCCGGGGCGTCCGGGTGACTCACTTCCGGGTCAGCGTGGACCCGGCCAAGGCGGCCGCCCGGGTCCCGCGCTCGCACCGCCCGGGGTTCGAGGCGTTCGCGCATGGCCTCGGCGCCGGCACCATCCCCGTCGATGTCTGGGTGGACCAGCACGAGCTGGTCCGGCAGGTGCGGATCTCGCTCCACCCGCACCACGGCCAGGGCATACCGGCCGCTGCCGGAGTGACCCAGACCATCGACTTCTGGGATTTCGGCGTGCCGGTGCGGGTCTCGCCCCCGCCCGCTGCCGAGATTGCCGGCGGGTCCCGGTTCATGTCCGGCGCAGCGGGCAGGGCCCACTCGGGCCTCCGCCCGCCGCCGGTGTCAGGGGCGCTGTCGCCGGCCCAGGCGGCAGCCGCCGGGCAGGCGGTCCGGGCGCTCTGGACGGCGCTGGGGAGCAACGACCGGCAGGCGGCCGCGCGGGCGGTGCTCCCTGCCCAGCGCCGCTGCCTGCGGCCGGTGATGGGCAGGCTCAGGTTCACCGTCAGGGCGCTGCGGATCGTATCGGCCCGCCCGGCGGGGACCGGCCGGGCCACCGTGCGGTTCACGGTGAAGGCGCACATCCGCATCGGCGGGCACAGCGTCCCGATGCTCCCGGAGGGCCCGGGCCGGGTGCAGTGGCTGGTCAGCGCCGAGTCCGGCGGCCACTGGTACGTGGATCTCGCCGCCAGCCACGGCCTCCCGGTCGCCGGCTGCTGACGGTCGCCCCGGCCGGGCCGGTGCCGGCCTGGCCGGGCTGACGGAGCTGGCGCGGGGCGGTCAGCCGCGGCCTGCCGTGCCGTCCAGGTGAGCCGCTGCCAGGCGCTTTGGTACCACCATGCGCCAGGCGTCGGTGACGAACTCGCGCATCTCCGCGGGGCTGAGCGCCGCCATGCGCGCATCGATCCAGTTGAACCGCTGATCGCTGAGGCGTTCGAGCAGGAACCTGTCCGGCTCGGCCGCGATGAGCGCCGCCCGTTCCTCTTTCGGGAAACCGAAACCCATGATCGTCTCGTCAGCGGAAATCGCGGCGTAAACGATCTTCCCGACTCGGAACTTGACCCGGTCGCGGATCAGGTGCTCTTCGGTGCGCGGCAGGGACAGTGCCAGCGCGCGCACGTCGTCCACGGTCACCATGCGCCCATTCTCCCGGCCGGCCCGCTGGCGCCGGCTCCGGCGGGGGAGTGCCATACGTTTGCGGGGTGACGCACTACAGCAGGCTTTTCAAGATCGTGATTGATGTCCCGTCCGCCGATCATGACCGCGAGCTGGCGTTCTGGTCCGGGGCGACCGGCAGGCAGCTGCCCCGGATTGACAAGCACCCCGAATACCACGGCGCGCTGCTGCCCGGCGGCGAGTCCGCCCTGCTGGTGCAGCGGCTCGAAGCGGGCACCGCCCGGGTGCACGTCGACATCCACACCGACAACCTGGCCGCCGAGCTGGCCAGGCTGGAGGCACTCGGCGCCGAGCGGATCGAGCAGGTCCATTCCTGGTGGATCATGCGCGACCCCGCCGGGCTGCTGTTCTGCGTCATTCCACAGCCGTCCGGCTCGCTCAACGACGACAACGCCCACCGCTGGGACTGACTCCGGCCCGTTGGCAGGCGGGGCAGGGTCAGGCACCGCAGTAGCCGGGGGGAGAGTGCGGGCCGCAGTAGACGTCGGTGGCTTCCTGGCCGGGCTGGCTGAGGGTGATGGTGCCGGTCGCCCGGTGGAACACGACCGTGATCGGCCCGCTCGCGCTCAGCGCGGTGGAGGAGTCCTGGATAGACCCGTGCGCCCGGTCGCCGGACCGGCCCGTGAGCTGGAACACCGTGACCCCGCCCGGGTAGATGGTGTTGCCGGAGACCGAGTCGCAGGGCCGGATCAGGCGGTGCGGGGAGCAGAAGCTGAACACCCGGAAGCTGGCGATCCCCAGGCCCCGCGCGGAGATCGACAGGCTCCGGTCGTGGCCGGACCAGGGGCCGGCGAACGCCGAGAACACCGCGGGCCCGCGGGAGCCGTTGCTGTGCAGGGTCTCCTGGCCCCGGCTGATCGCCCCGTTGCTCACCTGGTAGGTGCCGTGGTAGGTGCGCGCGTGGCCGTCCGCCTGGATGGCGGCAAGCAGCACGAGCACCGTGCCGCCGCGGGTGGCGGTGATGGTGACATCGTCGCGGGCGGTGCCAGCGAAGCCCTGCACGAACGCGTTGTAGGACGGGCTCAGGTTCTTGCCGCCGAGCTGCCAGGCACGCTGCCAGTCGTGGCGGTTGACCGCGCTGAAGAACGCCGTCACGACAGCGTCGGGAGCATGCGGGGCGTGGCCGCTCCCGGTCGCGGCCGGCGTGCCGCCTGCGTCCGGCGTCGGCGTGGCAGTCGCAGCGCTGGTCGCGGATGCGGTGGCCGTCGCCACTGCGGTGCCGGCCTGCCCGCCGGCCGCGGTCGCGCCGCCCCCGCTGTGCCCGGCGCACCCGCTGGCCAGCAGCGCGGCCGCGACCGCCGCGATGACCCCGAGACCGCGGCCCCGGGCGGAAACGGCCGCCAGCACGTCACCCAGAGCTGTCATGAGACCCCCCTGTCCAGTCTCCCGCTCGCCCCGGAAGCGGGAGCGCCGTCGCGCCCGGACCGGCCGCCGACGGTCAATACACACTGAAGACGCGGAAAGCGGCTATCAGGCTGCGGGAAGGTGCCAACTTTGTCACATCCAGGGCGAGCCGGGCGGGCTGGCTCACGGCGGCGGCTCCCGGCGTGCTGCCGCCTGGGTCTCTGCTGACAGCAGATTGTTTTGGCTGGTCGCTCCCGCGCGGGCGATGGTGGATCAGGTGCCGGGCTGCCGGCGCCCGGATTTGTCAGCACGGGAGGAACGCACATGCCGAACGCCGTCGCCGAATCAGCCACCGCGGCCGGGATGCTCGATGAGCAGCTGAGCATCCGGCTGCTGCGCCAGCGCATCATCGTGCTCGGCACCGAGGTCGACGACCCGGTGGCCAACCGGCTCTGTGCCCAGCTGCTGCTGCTGTCGGCGGAAGACCCGCGCGGCGACATCAGCCTCTACGTCAACTCGCCCGGCGGCTCGGTCAGCGCGGGACTGGCGATCTACGACACCATGCGGCTGATCCCCAACGACGTCAGCACGCTGGCGATGGGCCTGGCCGGGAGCATGGGCATGTTCCTGCTGTGCGCGGGGACGTCCGGCAAGCGGTTCAGCCTGCCGCATGCCCAGGTGCTCATGCACCAGGGCTCGGCCGGGTTCGGCGGCACCGCCGCCGACGTGGAGATCTACGCCGAGCAGCTGGCGCGGACCGGTGAGCTGATGACCAGGCTGATCGCCGAGCACACCGGGCAGCCGGTGGAGCGGGTCGAGCAGGACAGCCTGCGGGACCGGTGGTTCAGCGCCGAGGAGGCCCGTGAGTACGGGATCATCGATCACATCGTGGAACGGGTGGACGACGTGCGCCCGGCCGCCGCGAAGCGGCCGGGCGGTTTCCGCCCCGCCAAGCAGCCGGCGGGGGTGTGACTGATCATGGGCCAGTACACGATCCCCACCGTGATCGAGCGGACCGCCGCTGGCGAGCGGGCCTACGACATCTACTCCCGGCTGCTCTCCGAGCGGATCATCTTCCTCGGCACCGAGATCGACGACGGCGTCGCCAACGTGGTGATGGCGCAACTGCTCCATCTGGAGGCGGAAAGCCCGGACCTGGAGATCAACCTCTACATCAATTCGCCCGGCGGCTCCTACGACGCGCTGACCGCGATCTACGACACGATGCAGTTCATCCGGCCGGACGTCGGCACCACCTGCATGGGGCAGGCCTCGTCCGCGGCCGCGGTGCTGCTGGCCGCAGGCGCGCCCGGCAAGCGGTCGGTGCTGCCGCACGCGAAGGTGCTGCTGCACCAGCCGTCGAGCCAGGCCCGGGGGACCCTGCCCGACCTTGCCATCCAGGCCAAGGAGGTGTCCCGGGTGCGGTCAGAGATGGATGAGATCCTCAGCCGGCACACCGGTCACCCGGTGGCGCAGATCCGGCGTGACACCGACCGGAACAAGACCTTCACCGCCATTGAAGCCGTCAGCTACGGCCTGGCGGACCAGGTCATCCCGACCCGCAAGGCAGCCGTCGCCGAGCTGGCCAGCGCCTGAGGCTCAGGCTGAGCCTGCTGGCCGTCGGCGGGGCACGGGACTGCGGTGTGGTACCGAGTGGTGCCCGGCGCTCCGGTGCTCAGGCGGCCAGCAGGCACTGGGCGTCGCCGGACCCGCGAACGGTGGGCGGCACGCCGAGGTGGCGGCGGTCGTCGAGCCGCACGATCCTGGCGGGCCCGGCGTGACCGTCCGCCAGCATCCGCCCCGCCTCGGCCAGCAGGTCGGACAGGTCGATCCGGAGCGCGTCGCAGATGGCGGCCAGGACCTCGGACGAGGCTTCCTTGCGGCCGCGCTCGAGCTCGGACAGGTACGGCAGCGACACCCGGGCGGCGCGCGCCACGTCGGCCAGGGTCCGGCGCTGCTCCAGCCGGATCCGGCGGAGCACGTCCCCGAGCATCAGGCGCAGCAGCGGCCTGCGTCGCTTGCCTTGCCTGGGGCGGAATACGACCGGATCCGGCATCGCCGTCCCTCCCGGCTGCGGGTGAGCCTCGCTCCCGAGCGAGCGAAGATGGCCTCACGGTATCCGCGTCCGCGTTGTCTGGCCGAACGCTTTCGCGGCTGGCGTAACCGGCCAGGCCGCGGTGAGGCCTGGCACGATGCAGCAGGCAGCAGACGGTTACGGGCGGGTGCTTGCGGTAGCGGCTGCGGGGGATTCCGGGCTGGGAATGCGGAGCTGGTGGTATCCGGCCAGGCAGGTGAGCGCGGCCGCGGCGGCGCAGGCGGCGGCGAAGAGGTATCCCCAGCGTGGGCCGCCGGTGTCGATGGCCTGCCCGGCCGCGGCCGAGCCGGCCGCCGTGCCTGCCGAGATCGCTGAGGTGAGCCAGGCCATGCCCTCGGTCTGCCG
>JAIRTY010000820.1 GCA_031254715.1 Nocardiopsaceae bacterium
CAATGCGCATGCGCATGCGCAGAGTCTAGTCCTGCGGCCAGCGGCGCCCGCCGCGCCCGCGTGGCCGGAGCTCACGGGCCCGCCGCGGCCGGCCCGCGCGAGGCCCCGCGCGCAGGTCCTGCCACGCCGGGAGCGGCCCGCTCCCTGGAGCCGGGGACCTCATCCGTGATAATCAGGTCCATGTCCGTGTCAGACCTACTGCCGCCCCGATGGGGCGCGGGCGGGCGGCTGCCCGCCAGCCTGGATGAGCTGCACGGTCCCGAGCAGGGGATCGTGGTCCTGCCCAGGCACCTGGCGTGGCCAGGACTGCGCGAGTTCGACGTCTCCGACGACCGGGTCCGGCGGAGCCTCTACGGGATCGTGCTCACCCAGGGGCGCCGCAACGACACCGCCAGGTTCGTCAACGCCCGGCTGCTCCAGCAGGACTGGCCGGTGCTGCGGCAGGGGCTGGACGCCAAGGTCCGCAAGGTGTGCGAGCGGCGGCTGCGGCTCGGCCGGTGAGGGTGCAGCGCCCGGCCTGACGGGGGAGTGACGCCCGGGCCGGACTGATGGCGGCCCGCCGGGCGCGGGAGCGTAATCTCTAGGGCACCCGCCTGCCCCACCTGTGCGGCCAGCGAGGAGGCACCCCGTGGCACTGGATCCTGCCGCCCTCACCGCCATCGACGTCCATGTCCACGCGGAGGTGTCAGCGAGCGGGCAGCGGTCGCTGGCTGATGACCTGATCCGGGCCTCCGGTGAGTACTTCAACGTGGCCGAGCAGCGCCGGCCCACGCTGCCGGAAATCGCCGCCTACTACCGGGAACGGCGGCTGGGCTGCGTGGTGTTCACAGTCGACGCGGAGGCCGCCACCGGGCAGCCGCCGGTCCCCAACGAGGAGGTCGCCGAGGCGGCCGCCGCCAACCCGGACGTGATGATCCCGTTCGCCTCCATCGACCCGGCCCGGGGCCGGGCGGGGGCGCGGCAGGCCCGGCGGCTAGCGGCCGGGCACGGCGTCCGCGGCTTCAAGTTCCACCCCAGCGTGCAGGCCTTCTACCCGAACGACCGGGCCGCGTACCCGCTCTACGAGGCGATCGCCGAGCTGGGGCTGCCCGCGGTTTTCCACACCGGGCAGACCGGGATCGGCGCCGGGGTGCCTGGCGGCGGCGGGATCCGGCTCAAGTACTCCAACCCGATGCTCATCGACGATGTGGCCGCCGACTTCCCCGGGATGCCGATCATCCTGGCCCACCCCTCGTTCCCGTGGCAGGACGAGGCGCTGGCGGTCGCCCTGCACAAGCAGCAGGTTCACATCGACCTGTCGGGCTGGTCGCCGAAGTACTTCCCGCCGCTGCTGGTGCAGTACGCGAACTCGCTGCTGCAGGACAAGGTGATGTTCGGGTCAGACTTCCCGCTGCTGACCCCGGACCGGTGGCTGGCAGACTTCGAGCAGCTGCCCATCAAGCCCGGGGTCCGTGACAAGATCCTCAAGCAGAACGCGGCCCGGCTGCTCGGCCTGGCCCCGGCGGAGCATGCCGCGCCCGCCGCGGAGGGCGCCGGCGCCGCGGGCGGCGGCGGCCGGGAGGCGAGCCCGTGACCACCATCGTCAGCGGGCTGGATGAGCTGAAAGGACTGGCCGGTACCGATCTCGGGCACACCGGCTGGCTGGCGGTCAGCCAGCAGCGGGTGAACGCCTTTGCCGACGCGACCGGCGACCACCAGTGGATCCACGTGGACCCGGAACGCGCGGCCGCCGGCCCGTTCGGCGGCACCATCGCCCACGGCTACCTCACCCTGTCGCTGGTCGTCCCGCTCTTCACCGAGCTGCTGGAGGTCCGGGAGGTGCGGATGGGCATCAACTACGGCCTGGACAAGGTGCGCTTTCCGGCCCCGGTCCCGGCCGGGTCCAGGATCAGGCTCGGAGCCGTCGTCACGGCCGCGGAGCCGGCGGGGCGCCGGGCCGTGCAGCTCAGCATGGACTTCACGGTGGCAGTGGCGGGCCGCTCCGGCCCCGCCTGCGAGGCGCAGGCGATCTACCGGTACTACGCCTGACCGGGGCGTGCCCGGGTCAGGGGAGAGCAGGCGGCATGCGGGTCGTGATCGCGCCCGACTCGTTCAAGGGGAGCATCGGCGCCGCCGCGGCGGCGACCGCGCTGGCGGACGGCTGGCAGGCCGCTCGCCCCGGCGACGATGTCACGTGCCTGCCGCTGGCGGACGGCGGGGAGGGCACACTGGACGTGATCGCGGCGGCCGTCCCGGGAGCACGCTGGCAGCAGGTCACGGTCACCGGCCCGGGCGGCCAGCCGGCGGACTGCCCCTGGCTCGCCCTGCCGGGCGGCACGGCGGTCATCGAGCTGGCCCGGGCCAGCGGGCTGCCGCTGCTGGCGCGACCCGACCCGCTGGGCGCGCACACCACCGGGCTGGGGCAGGCGATCGGCGCTGCGCTGGCTGACGGCACCGAACAGCTCGTGATCACCCTCGGCGGGTCGGCGTCCACCGACGGCGGCACCGGAGCGCTGGCGGCGCTCGGCGCCCGTTTCCTCGACGCCGCCGGGCGCCCGCTGCGGCCTGGCGGGGGAGAGCTGCCCGGCCTGGCGGCGGTGGATGTCTCCGGCCTGCGGCCGCCGCCGCCGGACGGGGTGCGGCTGCTCGCCGACGTGGACGCCCCGCTGCTCGGCCCGGGCGGCGCGGCGGCCGTGTTCGGGCCCCAGAAGGGGGCCAGCCCGCAGCAGATACGGCTGCTCGAGCAGGGGCTGGCCCGGCTGGCCGCGCTGCTGGGCGGCGCCCCGGACGCTCCCGGGGCCGGCGCGGCGGGCGGCACCGGCTACGGGTTCGCCGCTGCCTGGGGGGCCGTGGTCCGGCCGGGCGCGGCGGAGCTGTGCCGCATCGCCGGCCTGGACCGGGCCCTCGCCGGGGCCGGCCTGGTGATCACCGGGGAAGGCCGGTGGGACGACACCTCGGTGGCCGGCAAAGTCACCGGGAAGGTGCTCGGCCTGGCACGGCGGGCGGGCGTGCCCGCCGCCCTGG
>JAIRTY010000049.1 GCA_031254715.1 Nocardiopsaceae bacterium
ACCGGCCGCCCCCAGCCGCCCCCGCTCGGCGCGCACGCCCCGCACCTGGAGCCAGAGCACGACCCGGTCCCCGCCGGGCCCGGCGGCCCGCCCCGACACCTCCAGCAGTCCCGATCCGAGGAAGAACACCACCCCGGGATCGTCCGGCGGCCCGAATTCGCGGTAGATCGCCAATCCCAGCACGTCCCGGTAGAACTCGCGGCTGACGCCGGGGTCTTCGGGGCGTAGCAGGATCCGGCTGCTCAGCACCTCCATCCCACCATCCTGACAGGAACCGGCCAGCGACCTGGGAGTTTCCCCCCGGCCGACGCGGCAGCGCCCGGGCGGACCGCGGCTTCAGTCCGGTCGCCGGGGCCGTGCCCGCGGCCACCAGGCCCGGACGTTGCGCCGGCACGCCTGGTAGCTCGCTCAGCCGGCCTGCCCGGCTCCGGCCTGACCGGCTCCCGCCTGCCGGGCCGCGGCCTCGCGCGCCAGCCCGGCGATGAGGCGGGCGGTCCGGTCCGGCTGGTCCAGCATGACCCAGGTGCGGCTGTCCGCAATGAGCTCGACCCGCGCCTCCGGGAGGATCGCGGCCAGCCGGCGGGCGTGCTCCACCGGGAAGAACTTGTCGTCGGCGGCCCACGCCAGCAGCGCCGGGCGGGTGAAGGAGGCCAGTTCGGCAGCGATCTGGTGCATGAAATCGTCGTCGCCAAGGGCGGCGGTCAGCCGCCGCAGGTCGCGCCGGACTCCCTGGTCAGCGAAGTACGCGCCGACCCAGCCGTCAATGAGGTCATGCGGGAGGTCGCCATGGGTCAGCCAGCCGTACGCGTTGGGCAGCGAACGCGCGGGACGTGACTTGAGCGTGGCGATCAGCGGGGTGAGCGTCCCGGTGCGGGCCGCGGCGATCAGCGGGCGGAACAGCGCGGGCGGGAAGTTGCCGAATGCGTCGCCGGTGGCGAGCACCAGGCCGCCGAGGCGCTCGGCGTGACGTGCCGCCACCACCTGCGCGACGGCAGCGCCGCTGTCGTTGCCCACGAGGGTGACGCCGGTGAGCCCGAGCGCCGCCAGGAAGTCAGCGGTCAGCCGGCCGAGCCCCGCTGCCGTCAAGTCGGCCCCGGGGTTCAGCGGAGCCGGGTGCGCCCCGAACGGGAGCTCGGGGACCACGACCCGGAACTCGCCGGCCAGCCGCTCCGCCACCGGGTCCCACAGGCTGGCGGCCATGAGGTAGCCGTGCAGCAGCACGACCGGCGGGCCAGTGCCAGCGTCCCGGTAGTGAACGGTGCCATGAGACAGTTCGACGGACGGCATGGCTCCTCCTGGCTGGTGCCGAGATAACATACAGACAGTCTGTACTTATTACACCGGCCAGATTACATACAGGCAGTACGTAAATCAAGGGCGGATCAGCGGATGGCGAGGACCAAGCACGACCTCCGGTCGGCGGCAACCCGCCGGCAGCTGACCACCGCGGCGAGGAAGCTGTTCGGCAGCCGCGGGTACGCCGCTGTCGGCACCGAGGAGATCGTGCGGGCGGCGGGCGTGACCCGCGGCGCCCTGTACCACCAGTTCCGCGACAAGACAGACCTGTTCGCGGCCGTGGCCGAAGAGATCGAGGCCGAGATCGCGCAGCGGGTGGCAGCGGCCGCCGGGCAGGCAGCCGATCCGGTAGCGGCGCTGCGGGCCGGCGCCCGGCTGTTCCTCGACGTCTGCGCCGAGCCCGAGGTCGAGCGGATCATCCTGCTCGATGCCCCGGCCGTGCTCGGCTGGGAAACCTGGCGGGACCTGGCCGCCCGGTACGGTCTGGGCCTGGTCCAGCTGGCGCTGCAGGCGGCGATCGATGCCGGCGCCATCGCGCCGCAGCCGGTCGAGCCGCTGGCGCACGTCCTCATCGGCGCGCTCGACGAGTGCGCGCTCCACGTGGCCAGGGCCGGGGACCCGGCGACGGCACGAGCGGAGTGCGCGGCGATCTTCGACCAGATACTGCACGGCCTCGCCCCCGGCAGCTGACAGCTCTCCCCGCCCGTCCGCAGGCCGCGGCGCGCCGCCGCGCTGGGAGGGACCGTGGCTGGGAACATACCGGAACATGACCGGCGACAGCCTGGCCCGTGCCGCGGACGAGCTGTACGCGATCCCCCCGGCCGGATTCACCGCGGCACGCAACGAGCGGGCGCGGCAGGCCCGCGAGGCCGGGGACCGGGAGCTCGCCGCCGCCATCGCCGGGCTCCGCCGGCCGACTGCCAGCGCTTGGCTGGTGAACCTGCTCAGCCGCGAGGCCCCGGACCAGGTCAGCCGCCTGCTGGAACTCGGCGAGGAACTGCGCGAGGCCCAGCAGGCACTGGCCGGCGACCGGCTGCGGGAGCTATCGGGCCGGCGCCGCCAGCTGGTGGCGGCGGCCACCGAGGCAGCCGGCCGGCTGGCGGCGGACGCCGGCCAGCCAGCCAGCGACCAGGTGCAGCGCGAGGTGGAGGCCACGCTCGACGCGGCGCTGTCCGATCCGGACGCCGCCAGCGCGGTCCGGTCCGGGCGGCTGGCCCGCGCGCTGTCTTACGCCGGGCTTGGCGGCACCGACCTCACCGGGGCGGTGGCGGTCCCGCCCGGGCCCGCCGCGCCAGCCGGGGCGGCCCCGGCCACGTCGCGGCGCCGGCCGCGGGACCGGGCCGTGACCGCGCCGCCCCCGGACACCGCCGCGCGGGCGCGGGAGGCGGAGGCCGCGCGGCGCGCGCTGCGGGAGGCCGAGGCGGCGGCCCGGGATGCGCAGGTTGCCTTCGAGACTGCGGAACGGGAAGCCGGCACCGCAGTCACCGAGCTCCAGTCGAGCCGGCGGCGGATCGAGGAACTGAGCCGCGAGCTCGAGCAGCAGCAGTCTGCCGAGCCCGGGCTGGCGCGGGCGGCCCGGGAGGCCGCGCGGCGGCGGGACCGGGCGCAGCGGTCGCTGGCGGCCGCCCAGCGACGGCTGGACAGTGCCAGGGACAAGCGTGGCTGACCAAGGCGGGGCCGGGCGGATCACGCGGCCGCCGGCAGGCGGCTCGGTAGAGTGCGTTCGTGACCGCGCGCACCGCTGAGCCGGACCTGGCCCGCCTGTGCGGGGACCCGGCCGTTGTCCTGGATCACCCGGTGGTGTTCGGGCCCGCCGCCGACGACGTGGTCGAGTAGGGCATGCCCGCCAGGCGGCAGCGACGGGATGAGGCGGAACCGGCCGAGCGGCTCGCGCCGTACCGGGGCAAGCGCGACTTCCGGCGCACGCCGGAGCCGGCCGGCGACGCGGCCGGCGCGGGCGAGGCGGCCCAGCGCGCCGGCGAGGGCCCCCGCCGGTTCGTGGTGCAGCGGCACCGGGCCCGCCGGGTGCATTATGACCTGCGGTTCGAGATCGGCGGGGTGCTGGTGAGCTGGGCCGTGCCCCGGGGGCCCACGCTGGACCCGGACGTCCGGCGGGCGGCCATCCACGTGGAGGACCACCCCATCGAGTACCTCAACTTCGAGGGGGTGATCCCGGCCGGCCAGTACGGCGGCGGCGACGTCATCGTGTGGGACCGCGGCACCTGGGAGCCGCACGCCACCGACGACCCGGCGGCCGCCGTCGCCAGCGGCGACTTCCATGCCGACCTGCACGGCGACAAGCTGCGCGGCCGCCTGATCCTGGTGCGCAGCAAGCAGCAGGATTCCCGCCAGGAGCAGTGGCTCCTGCTCCATAAGCACGACGAGTTCGCCGAGGCAGGGTGGGATCCGGAGGACCATCCCCGTTCGGTAATCAGCGGCCGTACCAACGAGGAGGTGAGGGCCGACCCGGACCGGATCTGGCGGTCGGATCTGCCCCCCTCGCAGGCGTCGGTCGCGGTGCGGCGGGAGGTGCCCGCGGCCAGCCCGGACGAGCTGGCGGCGCTGGACGCGCTCGGCGCCTCCGGCACCTGGCAGGTGTTCGGCCGCCGGCTCCGGCTGACCAACCTGGACAAGGTGCTGTTCGGTGCCCGCCCGGGCGAGCCGCCGGTGACCAAGCGCGAGTTCATCAGGTACGCGGCCAGCATCGCCCCGGTGGCGCTCCCCTACCTGCAGGGCCGGGCACTGAACATGCACAGGTTCCCGGACGGCGCCGGCTCCCCCGGCTTCTGGCACAAGCAGCTTCCCGACCACGCGCCGGACTGGGTGCCGCGGTGGGATGACCCGGAAGCTGGCCGCGGCAAGACCACGACGTACCTGGTCGCGGACGAGCCGGCGGCGCTGGTGTGGGCCGCCAACTTCGGCGCGCTGGAGTGGCACGCCTGGACCTCGCTGACCGACGAGCCGCACCTGCCGACCTACGCGCTCATCGACATCGACCCGGGGACGGAGACCTCCTGGGACGACGTGCTGGTGCTGGCGCGGCTGCACCGCACCGCGCTGGCGCACCTGGGCGTCCGGGCCCAGCCCAAGCTCACCGGGCGGCGGGGCATCCAGATCTGGGTGCCGGTCCGGCGCGGTCCCGGGTTCGAGCAGACCCGGGCCTGGGTCGAGCGGCTGTCCAAGACCGTCGGAGCGGTCGTACCCGACCTGGTGAGCTGGAAGTGGGACGTGCGCGAGCGGGGCGGGCAGGCCCGGCTCGACTACACCCAGAACACCAAGAACAAGACACTGGTCGCCCCGTACAGCCCGCGGGCCGCCCTGGGCGCCCCGGTCTCGGCCCCGATCACCTGGGAGGAACTGGACGACCCGGAGCTGCGGTCCGACGCCATCACCATCCGCGACGTGGCGGGCCGGCTGGACCGGCTCGGCGACCCGTTCGCCACGGTGCTGGACGATGACCAGGACCTGCCCCCGCTGGACTAGCCATCGGACAGGTTCACGTGCGGCCCGGACGGTTTCAGCGTGCGGCCGGGTCGGCCTCCGGGGAGGCCGGCCGGTTCCCGGTTAACCGGGATTGCGGTGATGAACCCCGGGGAAGTCATTTTAATCAGCTTTTACTGTGCCGTGGGACCGCCCCTACGTATGGGAACGTGCATATCCGGGTAGGCGTGCAGAAAGGAACGGGGGCAACCGCCTGGCCCGTGATAACTCGCGCGCGGTCCCGCCCGGCGCCTCGCCCGGGCGGGTTACTCGGGGGTGGATATGCGGATCACGTCTCTTGGGCATGCCGGGCTCCATATAGAGACGCGATACGGCCGCATCCTATGCGATCCATGGGTCAATCCGGCATATTTCGGATCGTGGTTCGCCTTTCCGGACAATAGCTCGCTGGACTGGGCCCGCCTCGGCCAGGCCGATTATCTGTACGTCTCCCATATGCACCAGGATCATTTCGATCCGGCGCTGCTGCGCGAGCACGTGTCACGCGACGTCACGGTGCTGCTGCCGGACTTCCCGGTACCGGATCTGCGCGAGCAGCTGGAACGGATCGGCTTCAGCCGGTTTCTCGTCCTGCCCAGCGGCCAGGAAATGGAGGCAGGCGGGCTGCGGCTGATGATCCAGGCGCTGCGGTCACCGACCGACGGGCCACTGGGTGACTCGGCGCTCGCGGTCAGCGACGGGACCGCCACCATCCTCAACCAGAACGACGCCCGGCCCGCCGACCTCGACCCGATACTCGCATTCGGCCCGTTCGACGCGCATTTCCTGCAGTTCTCTGGGGCGATCTGGTGGCCCTGGACATACGAGCTGCCGGCGAAGGCGCAGCGCTCGTTCGGGGCGGCGAAGCGCGCCAACGGGCTGGAGCGGGCGGCACGTTATGCGAAGGCGGTCGGCGCCCGCTGGGTTATCCCCTGCGCCGGGCCGGCGTGTTTCCTCGATGATGAGCTTTTCGCGCTGAACGACTTCACCGGAGACGAGGCCAGTACATTCCCGGATCAGACTGTTTTCCTCAGTTATCTGCGGGCGAGCGGAATTGCGGGCGGGCAGCTGCTGGTGCCGGGCGCGACCCTCGAAGCCGAGCACGGGAAATACCGCACCAGCTGGCCAGCCGGAGAGCGGGATGCGCTGCGGCCATTCACCGACAAGGAACGCTACCTGCGCGATTACGCGGACCGGATGCGGCCCCGCATCGAGGCGGACAGGCGCTGCTGGGGGGCGCCGGGCCTGGATGTGCTCACCGAGCTCAAGTCGTGGTTCGAGCCGCTGCTGGAACTGGCCGGCCACATCCGGGCCGGGATCGGCGGGCCGGTGCTGCTGCGGGTCCGCGGCACGGCGGGCGACGATGACGACGAGGAGATCGTCGTCGACTTCCCCGCCGGCGAGGTGCGCCGCTACGGCGGGGAGCTGTGCCGGTACCAGTTCACGGTGGCACGGCCGCTGATCGAGCGGCTGATTGCCGAGCACCAGGTCGACTGGGTCAACAGCCTGTTCCTGAGCATGCGGTTCAGCGCGCGCCGGGTCGGCGCCTACAACGAGCACGTGTACACGTTCTTCAAGTGCCTGGCGCCCGACCGGCTGATGTACGCCGAGGGCTGGTACGCCGACCAGGACCGGGATGAGGACGACATCCGGCTCGGCGACTGGATCGTCCAGCGCCGGTGCCCGCACCTGCGCGGCGACCTGAGCCGGTTCGGCGTCACCGACGGCAGCACGCTCACCTGCACCATGCACGGCTGGAAGTTCGACCTGGCCACCGGCCGCTGCCTGACCAGCGAGTCGCAGTCGCATGGCATCCGCTGCCGCCCGGCCCGGCCGGCCGGCGCGGCGGTCCAGCCCGCGGGCTTAACGGCCGCCCGGCGGGCCCGCTCCGCAGGCTGCCACGGACGTTTCCCGGACGGCTTCCCCGCCGCTGGCCACGGGCCGGGCCGCGGCACGGGCGAGCACCCCGGCCGGCTCGCGAACGCCGGCGCTCCGCCGCGCCCGTTCCGGCCTGCGCCGCCGCAGGCCGCTGAGGGCGACCAGTGCCCCGGTCACCGAAACCCCGGTGATGAGCAGCAGGGCAGGCCGGTAGGCGGCCAGCGTCGCAGCGGGCGAGGCCAGCCTGCTGCCGCCCCCGGCGTCCACGACCGCGGTCACGATCGCCAGCACTATCGCGCCGCCGACCTGGAAGGAGGTCTGGAACAGGCTGGCGCCAAGGCCTTGCTCGTGATCGGCGACGCCGGCGGTGGCGCCCAGGCTGAGGGCGGAGAAGCCGAGGCCGAACGCCAGCCCGATCAGCAGGACGGACGGCAGGATCACGCCCGGGTAGTCGGGGCGGACACCGACCCAGGGCCTTCCCGGAAGGTGGTCGTCAGCAGCGACAGGCCGGCCGGGGCGGTGAAGGCGGCCGCCACGCCCTTGACGAAGCGCGCGCCGATCAGCAGGCTCGGGCTGGCGACCAGACCGCCGAACAGGGACGCGGCCGCGAACAGGGCCAGTGCCGCAAGGAAGACGCGGCGGCGGCCGAGCAGGTCAGCGGCCCGGCCGCCCAGTAGCAGCAGCCCGCCGTACCCGAGCACATAGCCGCTGACGATCCACTGCAGCGAAGCCGTGTCCAGCCCCAGGCTCGCCCCGCCGCATCGGAGGGCGGCACGGCCCGGGGCGGTCCCTGACACACTGGGGGCATGACCGACGAGGCGCTGGACCGGCTTGCCGTCAGGGAACTCGTCGAGAACTGGGCCGTGTGGCGTGATGCCAGCGACTGGGACCGGTTCCGGACCGTCTGGCACGAAGACGGGCGGATGATGGCGACCTGGTTCCAGGGATCGGCGGCGGAGTTCATCCGGGTCAGCGAGGAAGGGTTCGCCCGGGGCGTGCGCATCCTGCATTTCCTCGGCGGTACGTCGGTGGACCTGGCGGGCGACCGCGCGATCGCGCAGACCAAGATGACGATCACGCAGCGGGCACCGGTGGACGGCGTGCTCTGCGATGTCGTGTGCACCGGGCGCTTCTACGACTTCCTGGAACGCCGCAGCGGGCGCTGGGGCCTGGTGCTGCGGCAGCCGATCTATGAGCAGGACCGGCTGGACCCGGTCGACCCGGCAGCCCGGCTGGAACTCGATCGCGCCACGCTGGCGCGCTTCCCTGAGGGCTACCGCCACCTCGCCTACCTGCAGGACCGCATCGGTTACCAGGTCAAGCCGGACATGCCGGGCCTGACCGGCCCCGAGGTCGAGCGTCTCTACCAGCGGGGCTCCGCCTGGCTGGCCGGCGGTCCCTGCGACTGAACCGTGCGCCGTAGGGTCAGGCCATGCGCGGGCCGAGGGGCGGGGTCGTGACCCCCGCACAGCAGCCGGCGGGCGCCTGCGGCATCGCCGCTTTCCTCCGGGCCGGGCGGCAGCCGCGGGCGAAGCGGCTCGTCGTCTGCGCCGGCGACAGCATCACCCGCGGCCAGAGCAGCGCAAACTGGGTGGACATCCTGCAGCGCCGTCTTGCATCCGGCGGGTACCAGTTCGTCAACGCAGGCATTGACGGCGACCCGGCCTGGAACGTGCTCCGGCGCATCGACGACGTCGTCCGCTGCCAGCCGGACGCCGTCACGCTGCAGGTCGGCAGCAATGACGTGGCGGCCACCGCCGGTACCTGGCAAGAGAAGATGTACCGGCGGCAGCAGCACCTTCCGCGGGCCCCCGGACTCGGCTGGTACACCGAGTGCGTCGATGAGATCCTCACCAGCTTGCAGTCGCAGACGTCAGCACGCATCGCGGTGCTCGATATCCCCATGATCGGCGAGGATCTCAGCAGCGAGATAAACCGGCGCGTTGACTCATACAACCAGGCGCTGCGCCGCGTCGCCGCCGCGCATGCGGCCCACTACCTTCCCCTGCACGATCGCCTCGCCAGCCTGCTGCCCTCTCCCCACAACCCCCCGCCCTACCGGGGACGATTCGGCCCGATGCTCAGAGCCAGCCTGAGCCACCACATCCTGCACCGGTCCTGGGACCGGATCTCCGCCTCGAACGGCCTCGTCGCCCTGATCGATCACATCCATCTCAACGACCGCGCCGCCGCGCTCACAGCCGACCTGGTCGCAGACTTCATCACCGGTGCCTGACCCGCAAGACACGCGACAACCACCAGCCCGGTACGGCCATGGCCGCCGCCTGACCCGTCTAGACCCTTTGTCAACAGGCGCTCAGCGGACCAGCCGGAAGAAGGCGCGGACCTCGTCCACGAACAGGCCGGGCTGCTCGAACGCGGCGAAGTGCCCGCCCCGGGCCGGCTCGTTCCAGTAACGGATATCCCGGAACCGCCGCTCGGCCCACCGCCGGGAGGGCCGCTGGAGCTCCTTCGGGAAGATGGAGCAGCCCGTCGGCACGTCCACCGGGTCGAGCGCGGATCCCGAGATCCACCGGTTCACCTGCCCGATGCTCTCCCAGTACAGGCGGGCAGCGGACGCCCCGGTGCTGGGCAGCCAGTACAGCATCACGTTGTCGAGCAGCTCGTCGCGGGTGAGGACGTTCTCCGGGTGACCGTCGCTGTCGGTCCAGGCCCAGAACTTCTCGATGATCCACGCGCACAGCGCGGCCGGCGAGTCCACCAGCGCGTAGCCGATCGTCTGCGGCCGCGTGCCCTGCTCGGCCGAGTAGCCGGACTCCTGCCCGGCCGATTCCTCGATCGCGGCGAGGGCCGCCCGCTCGCGCTCGGTGAGGTCGCCGAACGTGGCCGGATCCGGCGGCGCCAGCGGCGGGGTGAGGTGGATCCCGGCGAGGTGGCCCGGGTCCTGCTGGCCGAGGCAGGCGCTGACGCTCGTGCCCCAGTCGCTGCCCTGCGCCCCGTACCGGGAGTAGCCCAGCCGCCGCATGAGCACCGCCCACGCGGCCGCGATCCGCTCGACGCCCCAGCCCGGGGCGGCGGGCTTGCCGCTGAAGCCGTAACCGGGCAGCGACGGGCATACCACGTGAAACGCGTCCGCCGGATCGCCGCCATGCGAAGCCGGATCGGTCAGCGGGCCGATGACCTTGCGGAACTCGATCACCGAGCCCGGCCAGCCGTGGGTGATGATCAGCGGGAGGGCGCCGGGGCGCGGCGACCGGGCATGGATGAAGTGGATCGGCAGGCCGTCGATTTCCGTGCGGAACTGGGGTAGCTCGTTCAGCTGCGCTTCGGTGGCGCGCCAGTCGTACTCGCCCGCCCAGTACCGGCATAGTTCCTGCAGGTAAGCGAGGGGAACACCCTGGGACCAATCCGGAACGGTGGCCGGCTCGGGCCAGCGGGTTCCGCGGAGCCGCTGCCTGAGCCCGGCAAGGTCGGCCTCCGGCACATTGATCAGGAATGGTGTTATCTCGTCCGTCACAGCGGTTACCCGCTCCCCCGGCGGCGGTGCCGCCCCGCGCACCGGGCCGGGATCAAGGCTCGCGGGCGGGCAGGACGAGCGCCGAGGCCTGCCCGGGCCGGTGGTGGATGCTGATGGTGGCGGGGGCCATCCGGGTCCCGGTCCCGACCGGCTCGCCGGTGCCGAGGTTGCGTGCGTAGCGAGGGTGCGCCCCGCCTGAAATCTGCAGCCTGATCCGGTGACCTGCCAGGAACCGGTAGGCGGTGTCGTCGAGCACGACCCGGAGGGTGCGCGTAGCGGCGGCGTCCTCGCCGTCCACAGGTACCCGGATGATCCGATCCGTCACGTTCCGTGATCGTCCCTTGGCATCCACGTCGCACAGCCTGGCGAACAGGTCGATGTACGGGTTGTCGGAGCTGACCCGCACCTCCGCGACGGGCGCGCCGAGCACCTCGACCGGCCGGGCCAGCGGCGGGGTGGTGAACGTGAGCACGTCAGCGCGGGCTTCCAGGCGGTTGTTGTCCCGGGGCCCGGCCCGGACCGACAGCATCCGGCCGCCGACGGACGGGGTCGGGTCGGCGGGGTCGTAGCGGAAGCTGGTGGCAGGGCTGGCCGCGGAACCGGGCCCGGCCCGGCTGAGCTGCCCGTCCGGCTGCAGATACCAGGTCAGCCCGGTGGTGCCGGCCGGCGGCCAGGCTGACAGGTCCCGCCACTTTCTGAGCCCGCCCACGAACACCCGCACCGGCAGCCGGCGCGGCCGCGGCACGCCGCCGGCCACATGCGCGTCGAGCCAGCCCAGGCTCTCGGGGACGATCACGCTCTGGTCGAGGCTGAAATGGGTCCAGGGGCCGATGGTCAGCCCGACGTCCAGGCCCCGGTCCCGCAGCACGTGGTACTGCTCCAGGGTCTGGTCGAGGAACGGATCGTGGAAGCCGCCGATCAGCAGGGTGGGCACCGTGCTGCGGCGGAGTGCCTCGCTGGCCCGGTACGCATCCCACCGCGGGTGCTCGGGCTCGGTGCCGGTGACCCAGTCCCGGAACCACGGCGCGCCGTCCCCGCCCAGGTCGTCGGCGGCGGTCTCGAGCGGCAGCCGGTTCAGGGCCGGCGCCAGCCGCCGCTCGGCCTGCACCAGCCGCGCGGTCGCCCGGACCATGCCGATGCGTTCCTGGTGGGCGATCATCTCGCTCCACATCAGCAGGAACAGCAACTGGAACGGGCCGTGCCCGTGGGCGAGCCGGACCATGTCGTGCGGGCCGACGTGGACGACCATGGCCTTGAGCTCGGGGGGCGGGTCAATCGCCAGCGCCCACTGGACGAAGCCGAGGTAGCTGGGCCCGAGCGTGGCCAGCCGGCCATCGAACCAGTCCTGGCCGCGCAGCCAGGCCACGGTGTCCTGCCCGTCCTGCGCCTCGTGTACCACCGGGAAGAAGTCGCCGCCGGACCCGAACGTGCCCCTGGTGCTCTCCAGCAGCACGTGGTAGCCGTGCTCGGCATACGGCTGCGCGATGATCAGCCCGTACTCAGGTCCCCTGCCATAGGGGCAGCGCATCAGGATGGTCGGCCGGACCTCGTCGGTGACCGGGGCGTAATGGTCGGCGAGCAGCACCACCCCGTCCCGCATGGGGACCGGGACCCCGCGGGTCAGCAGCACCTTGTTGCGCTTGGGCGGCAGCCGCCAGGCCCGGCCCAGGGCCGCGGTGGCGGCAGCCGACAGCGGGTTCAGCGGCCGAGCCGGCACTGCCAAGATCCCACCACCCTCTGCGACCGCACGGCGCTCTCGTCCCGCAGGGCGCAGCTACCAGCGGTAACTAACTGTAAGGGGTCTGCCCGTCCGGTCCGTCCCGAAAACTGGCGGTGCGGCGGCGCCGGCGTGTTACCGGCTGCTGCCAGGGCCTAAGCCGACGGGGCGGCCGGCCGGCCGGGGAGGTTGTCACGGGCCCAGATCGCTGCGCTGGTCCTGTCGGTCACGCCGATGCGCCGGAACACGCTGCTGATGTGGGCCTTCACGGTGGATTCGCTGATATCCAGGTAACGCGCGATCTGCTTGTTGGCCAGCCCCTTCGTCACCAGCCTGAGCACCTGCTGCTCGCGGTCACTGAGCTCGTCCGCGGGGCGGGCTGGCCCGGCCGAGGGCAGCAGCGCCCTGGCCACCCGCGGGTCGAGCGGCGCGTGCCCGGCGGCGGCAGCGCGAACGGCGGCCAGCAGGTCGCGCGGCTCGCAGTCCTTGAGCAGGTAGCCCACCGCGCCCGCGGCCAGCGCGTCGGCCACCCGCGGCTGGTCGGAAAAGGAGGTGAGCACGACGACCGTGGCGGCGGGGTCGGCCGTGAGCATCTGCCGGGTCGCCTCCACGCCGTCCAGGACCGGCATGGACAGGTCCATCAGCACCACGTCGGGAGCCAGCTCGGCGGCCAGCTCGACCGCCTGCCTGCCGTCCGCCGCCTGGCCGACGACCCGCAGGTCATCGGCGCTGTCGAGCAGGCCAGCCAGGCCTGCCCGCACCAGGTGATGATCGTCCGCCAGCAGGACGGTGGTCACCGGTGCCGCGGGTGTCGTCACGGGTCCGGCACCTCCAGCCGCCACCGGCAGCCCGCTCCGGGCGCGGTGGCTAGTAGCAGGTCCGCTCCGGCACTCGCGGCCACGTCGGTGAGGATCCGCAGGCCGAAGTGGCCGTCTTCGGGATTGCCCAGGACGGGCCCGGGGTCGAACCCCGTCCCGTCGTCGCTGATGTCGAGCACGGTGGCATGCCCCTGCCGGAACAGGCGCACCCCGACGTTGCGGGCGCCGGCGTGACGAGCGGCGTTCCTGAGGCACTCGCGGGCGATCCGGAACACCAGTTGCTGCCGCTCCGCTGGCAGCCGGGCCGCCGCGTCCTCGGCCAGTTCGAGGTGGGTGGCGATGCTCCGGGCCGCGAGCACCTCGGTCAGGTCGGTGAGCGCGGGGACCAGGCCCGCGGTGGTCAGGCTGGGCGGGTAGATGTCAACCAGCAGCGAGCGGAGCCCCCGGATGCTCGCCCGGACGGCGCCCGCCGCGGTGGCGAGCTTGTCCGCCAGTTCCGGCTGCCCGCTCCCGGCCGCCCGCTCGGCCGCCCCGGCCACCGTGAAGGAGGTGGCAACCAGCTCCTGGACCGGGCCGTCGTGCAGGCTGCCGGCGATCCGCCGGCGCTCTTCCTCCGACGCGTCGACAGCACGCTGCAGCAGCACTTCCCGCTGGGTCTGGACGCTGCTGACCCGGTTGAGCAGCCGCCACAGGATGGGCAGCAGCAGGACCACCAGGATCAGCAGGCTGGAAATGGTGATGCCGGCGAACCCGCGCCACAGGTCGCCGGTGCGCTGGGTGACCTGCTGGTAGGGCGAATAGGTCTCGAACAGCAGCGGCTGCCCGGACGGCGTCCAGACCGGCCGGTACACCTCGAGCAGCTTGCCCTGGCCCCGTTCGAACCGGTTCTCCGGCCGGTGCAGGTCCGACACTTCCGCGTGCACGGCGGGCCGGGCGAGCGCCGCCCGTTCCTCGCTTCCCAGCGGGAACGTCTGGCCGATCAGCCGCGGCTCGTCGGAGTAGACGACGCGCCCCGTGGCGGTCCACAGCTTGACCCGGACCAGCGAGGAGCCGAGGACCTGGTGCCGGACAACCTGGTCGATGGCCCCCACCGCCGCCGGGTTACCCGAGACCAGGCCGTCCTTGATGACTGGCTGAACCACCTGGTGCGCGATCAGGTCGGTGGTGTGGGCGGCGACGGTCACCGATTCCCGTTCGGCGACCCGGCGGCTGGCGAACGTGCCAGCGACCGCGACCCCGATCACTACGGCCAGTGCCGCGGCGATGACCTGGATCAGCACCAGCCTGGGCCGCACCGGACGCTCGGGCGGGGTTCGCTTCGTCGCGCTGAGCCGCAGCCACGGCACCTGACCGGGCGCTGCCGCGGAGCCGGGCGCCGGGGAGCCTGGCGGCGCTACCGCAGAGCCGGGCGCCGCAGAGCCGGGCGCCGCCGGGGAAGCGTAATCCCCGGCGGCGCCCGCCCCGCTGCCCTGGGTCAACGGTGCCCCGACCCGTCGCCGGAGCCGCCGCGACCGGACCCGCTGCCGGACCCG
>JAIRTY010000139.1 GCA_031254715.1 Nocardiopsaceae bacterium
CCCCGTCCCGGGAAAGAGCGTCACCGGGTGCTCGTGCAGCGATATCGTCAGCACCCGGGGGTCGTCGTAGAACGCCGCCTGCACGCCGTCCCCGTGGTGAACGTCGATGTCCACGTAGGCGACCCGGTCTGCGCCCTGGCTCAGCAGCCAGGAGATGGCGATCGCCGGGTCGTTGTACACGCAGAACCCGCTGGCCATCCCGCGCATGGCATGATGCAGCCCGCCCGCCACGTTCACCGCGTGCTCGGCCCGGCCGGTCCAGGCCGCTTCGGCCGCGGCCAGGCTGGCCCCTGCGACCAGGGCGGATGCCTCGTGCATGCCGGGGAAGACCGGGTTGTCCGGGGTGCCGAGGCCACGGGCCAGGTCGGCTGCCCCGGTGCGGACCGCCTCGATGTAGGCCCGGTCGTGGACGGTCTCGAGCGCGGCCTCGCTGGCGGGAGCGGGCGCGGCGACGGTCACGCCCGGCGCCGACAGCAGGCCGAACTCGCGCGCCAGCGCGATCGTCAGCTCCACCCGGACCGGCGCCAGCGGGTGCGCTGGCCCGAAGTCGTACCCGGTGAGCTGCTCGTCCCAGGCGACGTGGAGGGTACAGGCCATCAGGGCGCGTCCCCGGGCCGGTGCCGCACATCTTCAGCCGTGCCGAGCTGGGCGCCCCGGTCCCTGGCTGCCTCGATGGCCGCCAGGAACGCGGCTCTGACCCCGTGCCGCTCCAGTTCCCTGATCGCCGCGATGGTGGTGCCGGCCGGCGAGGTGACCGCCTCCCGCAGGATCACGGGGTGCTCGCCGGTCTCGCGCAGCATGGTGGCTGCCCCGTACACGGCCTGGTTCACCATTTCCAGCGCGGTCCCGCGCGGCATGCCGAGCAGGATGCCGGCGTCGACCATCGCCTCGACCAGGAAGTACAGGTAGGCCGGGCCGCTGCCGGACAGGGCGGTGGCGGCGTCCTGCTGGGACTCGGGAATCCGCAGCACCTTGCCGACCGGCTGCAGCAGTTCCTCGGCGCGGTGCAGGTGCTCCTCGCCCGCGTGCCTGCCCGCGGAGATGACGCTCATCGCCTCGTCCACCAGCACCGGGGTGTTGGACATGACCCGCACCACCGGCACCTCCATGCCGAGCTGGCGCTCGATGCTGCCGGTGGGGATGCCGGCCGCGACCGAGATGACGAGCCGGCCGGGCGGCAACTGCGGGGCGATCTCGGCCAGCAGTGCTGGCATGTCCTGCGGCTTGACGGTGAGCACCAGGGTGTCCGCGCTCTTGGCCGCCTCGGCGGCGCCGATCACGCTGACGCCGTAAGCCTGCCGCAGGTACTCGGCCCGTTCGGGCCGCCGCACCGCCGCCAGCACCCCGGAGGGGGAGCGGCCCGCCCGCAGCAACCCGGACAGCAGCGCCTCGCCCATCTTCCCGGCGCCGAGGATCGCGATCACTCGCAGCAGCCTACCGGGTACGCCGCCGGCTCCGCGGCGGCAGCGGCGGGGGCCGGTCCTAGCGCAAGGACACCAGCGAGCGCAGGAAGAACGCCAGGTTGGCTGGGCGCTCGGCGAGCCGCCGGACCAGGTAGCGGTACCAGTCGCTGCCGTAGGGCACGTACACGCGCACCTGCGCCCCGGTGGCGGCGAGCCGCCGCTGCTCGGCCGGCCGTACCCCGTACAGCATCTGGTACTCGAAGCCGCCGGCCCCCCGTCCGGACAGCTCGGCCTGGGCGGCGGCGATCCGCAGCAGCCGCGGGTCGTGGGTGCCGATCATCGGGTACCCGCGGCCGGTCATCAGCACCCGGAGGCAGCGCGCGAACGACCGGTCCACCTCGTGCCGGGCCGGGAAGGCCACGTCTTCCGGCGCGTCGTAGGCCCCCTTGCACAGCCGGACCCGGGATCCGGGCCGGGCCAGCGCCCCGCAGTCTGCTTCCGACCGGCGCAGCTGTGCCTGGATGACGCAACCCAGCCAGGGGAAGTCGGCCCGCAGTTCCCGCGCGATCCGCAGGGTGGGCTCGACCCGGCCGCGTTCTTCCATGTCGAGCGTCACGGTGGTGCCCGCCTGCCGGGCGGCGGCGCAGATCCGGGCGATGTTCTCGGTGGCGGTCTTCTCGCCGTGCTCGGCCAGGCCGAGCCCGACCGCGGTCGGCTTGACGGACACCTCGGCCGCCCCGCCCGTGGCCAGCCCCTCGGCCGCCAGCCTGCGCAGCAGCACGACGTACTCGTCGGTCACCGTCGCCGCCTGCACCTGAGTGGCGGTTTCCTCGGCCAGGTAGTCCAGGCTGACCAGCAGCCCGTCGGCGAGCAGCCGGCGGGCGGCGGCGACCGCGGCCGCCGCGTCCTCGCCCGCCACGTAGCGCGACACCACCCGGCGCAGCTGCGGCGCAGCGGTCAGCAACTCGCGCAGCCGGGCGCTATCCGAGGCAGCCAGCAGCAGGTGTCGCAGCACGGCCTGCACCTCCGTCGTTGGTGAACGGCGGGCCTTAGGGCGTGTCTCGCGGACACGCCCTGCCAGCCGGCTTGTGGCCGGCTGCCGGCCTACGCTACTAGCTACTCGCGCGGGCCGCGCAGCCCGAGCCGGACCTGCCGGAGGGTGGCCTGGGCGACGCCGCCAGCGTCCGGGGAGACGACCACTTCCTGGGCGGCGGGTATCCCGCCGGCCCTGAGCATGGCATCCACCGGGACCGTGCGCTTGACGACCGCCAGGGCGATCGGCCCCTGCTCGTAGTGCCGGGCGGCGGAGCCGGTAAACCCGACCTCGGCGTCGCCCATGGTGACCGGGTCGCCGGGGGCCGGCAGCCGGTTCTCGGTCCCGTCCAGGTGCAGGAACACCAGCCGCCGCGGCGGGTGCCCCAGGTTGTGCACCCGCGCCACCGTCTCCTGCCCCCGGTAGCAGCCCTTGGTCAGATGGACGGCCGTCTCGATCCAGCCCATCTCGTGCGGGATCGTCCGGTGATCGGTGTCGGGCCCGAGCCGGGGCCGCCGGGCCGCGATCCGCAGCGCCTCGTACGCGTCCAGGCCGGCCACGGCCGCTCCGTCTGTCTCCAGGTCCGCCACGATCCCCTCGAGCCGGTCCCGGGGCACGATCAGATCCGTTCCGAACGAATCCGTCATTGCGGCTGCCGTCCCGGCCGGCTGGCCGCCGCCCGCTCCGGCCCCCATCCGGGTGAGCACGGCGAAGCCGCCGGTGACGTCGGCCGGGTCGACCCGCAGCAGGAACCGCATCGACTGGAGGAACTCCAGCAGTGGCGGCGCGGTCCCCGGCTCGGTGTGAACCCACACCGACGTGCCGTCATCGGTCAGGGTCAGCTGATGCTCCACGTGACCGTTCGGGCTGAGGATGAGCGCCTGCGCGGCCGATCCCGCTGCCAGGTGCGCAACGTCCTGCGTGGTCAGAT
>JAIRTY010000206.1 GCA_031254715.1 Nocardiopsaceae bacterium
GGCAGGTGGGCGAGAGGGGCGGGCCGTCCGGGCCGGCCCGGACGGCCCGGAACACCCGGCCACGGCGGCGCTCATCGCCGCCAGCGCGGCGCCGGGCCCGGCTCGCATCGCTGCTACGCCTGCCGGAGCCGGACGTGCCCGGGGGTGAGCTCGTCCACCGCGCGCACCCCCATCAGCTGGAGGGTGCGGGTGATCTCGGCCCGCAGGATGCGGGCGGCCCGCTCCACGCCGCGCTCGCCGCCGGCCATGAGCCCGTACAGGAAGGCGCGGCCGATCAGGCACCCGCGCGCTCCCATTGCCACCGCCGCCAGGATGTCAGCGCCGGTGAGGATCCCGGTGTCCAGGTAGACCTCGGCGTCACCGCCGACCGCGTCCAGCACCGCGGGCAGCAGCTCCAGCGGTACCGGGGCACGGTCGAGCTGCCTCCCCCCGTGGCATGAGACCACGACGGCGTCCGCGCCGTGGTCGGCGACCAGCCTGGCATCCTGCTCGTTCTGGATGCCCTTGACGATCAGCGGTCCCGGCCACATGCTCCGCAGCCAGGCCAGGTCGTCGATGGTCACGGACGGATCGAACATCTTGTTGACCATGTCGGCCAGGGTCCCGTGCCAGCCGGCCAGCGTGGCGTACCGCAGCGGCTCGGTGGTGAGGAGGTTGAACCACCATGCGGGATGGAGGGCCGCGTCGGCGATGGTGCGCGGCGTGAGGGACGGCGGGATGGTCAGCCCGTGCCTGGCGTCCCGCAGCCGGGCGCCGGCCACCGCGGTGTCGACGGTGAGTATGAGCGCCTCGAACCCGCTCTCGGCGGCGCGGCTCACCAGTTCCGCCCCGGCGCCGCGGTCTTTCCACACGTAGAGCTGGAACCACTTCCGCGCCTGCGGGCCCGCCGCCGCCGCATCCTCGATCGAGGTCGTGGCCATGGTGGACAGCCCGAACGGGACGCCGAACCGTTCCGCCACCCGGACCACGGCCCGTTCCCCCTCGTGGTGCATCATCCGGGTGAAGCCGGTGGGGGCGAACACGAACGGCAGATCCGACCGGCTGCCCAGCATCTCCCGCGAGGTGTCCACCTTGGACACGTCCTGCAGCGCGCGGGGCCGGAACTCCGCCCGCCGGAACGCCTCCCGCGCCCGCCGCAGCGTGATCTCCTGCTCCGCCGCCCCCTCGGTGTAGTCGAAGACCGCCCGCGGAACCCGCCGCCGGGCGATGGCGCGCAGGTCGGCGATTTCGTGCGCAGCCGAGAGCCGCCGCTCGACCGGGCTGCGGGTGCCGAGCCCGGTCCCTATCAGCGGGCGCAGCTCTGACCACCGGGGAAGCTGTCGCTGGGGCATGTCACCACCTTGCCTCATCCGGCGGCATTCGTAACCTCTCGCGCGGGCCCGGGGCAGCGGCGGCAGCGGCGCGCGGCCCGTGACAGGATTGAGGCCGGCCCGAGCTGTGACCGGGAGGAAGCGTGCCCATCAGCGACGACAAGATCGGTGACTTCCTGGAACGGCTCGCCGACCGCGTGCCCGCCCCGGCCGGCGGCGCCGCGTCGGCGCTGCAGGCGGCGATCGGGGCGGCCCTGCTGACCATGGTCGCCCGGTTCAGCACCCGCGGGCAGAGCGAGCAGGACGCGGCGACGATCGGCCGCGTCATCACCGAGTCGGGCGAGCTGCGCGGGCTGGCGCTCCGGCTGGCCGACGCCGACGCGGAGGCGTACGCCACCGTGATCGGCGCGCTCAAGCTGCCGCGTGCCACCGACGCCGAGCAGGAGGCGCGGGCGGACGCCGTGTCCAAGGCGCTGGTCAACGCGTCCTGGCCGCCGGCTCAGGTCATCAGCGTGGCCGGGATGGTGGTGGACCTGGCCGAGGCGCTGGTGGGCATCGGGAACCGGAACGTGCTGGGGGACGCCGTCGCCGCCGCCGAGGCCGCCCGGGCAGCGACCGCCACCGCCAGGGTGAACGTCGAGATCAACCTCGCCGACATCACCGACGAGCACGCCGGGCTCGAGATGCTCGCGCAGGCAGGCCAGGCCGACGAGATCATCGCCCGGGCCGGGCAGATCACCCGCACCGTGCGCAGCCAGCTCCGTTCCTGACCCGGGCGGCCCGCCCGCCTCCGCCTGGGTCGCCGCCACTGCCGCGCGACGACGTCCAGCCGGCTCCCTCGTGAGCAAGCGATCGGGTCACCCCTGACTACCCCGATCGTCTGCTCATCGCCGCCGGAGGGCTGACGCGGCCCGGGTAGACAATTCCTATTATGTTGATAGTGTACGTCAAGTTAGTAGACATCTAGTGCCGCCTGGCGTGCGGCATGGCAGGGAGGAGCAGGACGTGATCGCTGGGAAGAGGATCGCGGCCGGAGCGGCTGCGCTGGCGGTGGCGGTGGCCACAGCCGCCTGCTCGGCAGCTGGCGCTTCCGGCGGCAGCTCGAAGGTGATCGACCTGGTCGCCTACTCGACGCCGCAACAGGTCTACTCGCACCTGATCCCGGCGTTCCAGGCGACCCCGGCCGGCCAGGGCGTGACGTTCAGGCAGTCGTACGGCGCGTCCGGCGCCCAGGCCCGGGCGGTGCTGGCCGGCCAGCCCGCAGACGTGGTGGAGTTCTCGCTCGCGTCGGACATGGACAAGCTGGCGCAGGCCCACCTGGTGCCCCCGGGCTGGGACGGCAACGCCCACCACGGGTTCGTGACCGACTCGGTGGCGGTGCTGGTTGTCCGCAAGGGCAACCCGAAGCACATCCACAGCTGGGCCGACCTGGTCAAGCCCGGCGTCAAGGTGGTCACCCCGAACCCGTTCAGCTCGGGCAGCGCCCGCTGGAACCTGATGGCCGCCTACGGCGCGCAGCTCAAGGACGGCAAGTCGCCGGCGCAGGCGCTCGCCTACCTCAAGGCCCTGCTCAAGAACACGGTGTCGCAGCCCGAGAGCGGCTCGAAGGCGACCGACGCGTTCGTGGGAGGGACCGGTGACGTGCTGATCGCCTACGAGAACGAGGCGATCAAGGCGCAGCAGGCGGGCGCGTCGGTGCAGTACATCATCCCGCCGCAGACCATCCTCATCCAGAACCCGATCGCGGTGACCGCCAAGGCCCAGGACCCGGCGGTGGCCAAGGCCTTTGTGAAGTTCCTCTACACCGACCAGGCGCAGAAGATCTTCGCCAAGTACGGGTACCGGCCGGTGGTCAGCTCTGACCTGAGCAGCAAGGAGTTCCCCACCCCGCCGCAGCTGTTCACCATCGGCAACCTGGGCGGCTGGTCCAAGGTCACCTCGCAGTTCTTCGACCCGGCCAGAGGCTCGGTAACCAAGATCGAGAACCAGCTCGGGGTGTCGACCAGCAGTGGCTGACCTCCCCGTAAGCCCCCTCGGCCTCCGGGCCCCGGCCGCGCCCGGCTACATCAGGACGGGGGCGAGCCGGGCCGCGGCCGGGCTCGGTCCGGGGGTGGCGCTGCTGTACCTGTCGCTCATGGTGGCGCTGCCGGTGGCGGCGCTCACCAGCACCGCGGCCAGCAGCCAGTTCCTGACCGCGCTGACGGCACCGCAGACGGGCGCCGCGCTGGCGCTGACGGTGGCCGAGGCCGTAGCCACCGCGGTGATCGACGCGGTCACCGGGGTGGCGCTGGCGTGGGTGCTGGTCCGGGACGACTTCCCGGGCAAGCGGCTGGTCAACGCGCTCATCGACCTGCCGTTCGCGCTCCCGACCATCGTGGCCGGGCTGGTGCTGCTGACCCTGTACGGGCCCGGCAGCCCGGTGCAGCTCAACATCGCCCAGACCAGGGCCGGGATCCTGCTGGCGCTGCTGTTCGTGACGCTGCCCTTCGTGGTCAGGGCGGTGCAGCCGGTGCTGCTGGCGGTTGACCGGGAGGCGGAGGAGGCCGCCGCCAGCCTGGGAGCCGGGCCGCTGACCACGTTCCGGCGGATCGTGCTGCCGGCCATCCTGCCTGCGACGCTCTCCGGGGCCGGGCTGGCGTTCGCCCGCGCGCTGGGGGAGTTCGGATCGGTAGTGCTGATCTCAGGCAATCTCCCGTTCAAGACGATGATGGCGTCGGTGCTGATCGCCGGCCAGGTGGAATCCGGCGATACCGCCGGGGCGGCCGCGGTCAGCGTGACGCTGCTGGCGTTCGCGCTGGTGGTGATCGCGATCGTGACCGGTGCCGCGCGGCGGCTGGCGAGGCGTCATGGCTAGGCGGCTGCTGCGGTACGGCGTGCTCGCCTACCTGGCGGCGCTGCTGATCGTGCCGGTGGGCATGATCGCGTACCGGACGTTCGGGCACGGCCTGGCGCCGGTGGTGGACGCGCTCACCAGCGCCGGGGCGCTGCACGCCGCCTACATGTCCATCCTTGTCTGCGTGCTCGCGGTGCCGCTGGACGTGGTGTTCGGGGTAGGTGCCGGAATCCTGCTGGCCCGGCGCAGGATGCCGGCCCGGTGGCTGGTCAACTCGGTCATCGACCTGCCGTTCGCGATGTCGCCGGTGGTCATCGGACTGGCCCTGTTCATCCTCTACGGGCGCGGCGGCTGGCTCGGCGGCTGGCTGGCAGCCCACGGCATCCAGGTGCTGTTCAACTGGCCGGGCATGGTGCTGGCCACCGCCTTCGTGTGCCTGCCGTTCGTGGCCCGCGAGGTGGTGCCGGTGCTCGAGGAGCTCGGCACCGAGCAGGAGCAGGCCGCGTCGGTGCTGGGCGCCCGCCCGCTGCAGACGCTGCTGCGGATCACGCTGCCCGCCATCCGGTGGGCGCTCGTGTACGGGGTGGTGCTGAGCGCCGCCCGGGCGCTGGGCGAGTTCGGCGCGGTCACCATCGTGTCCGGCAACATCGTCGGCCAGACCCAGACCCTGCCGCTGTACGTGGACGAGCAGTTCGGCAACTTCAACCCGACCGCCGCCTACAGCGCCGGGCTGCTGCTCGCCGTGATCGCGATCCTGATCCTGCTGGCTATGACCCTGCTCACCCGCAAGCGCGCCAGGGAGCACGAATGATCGAGGCCCGCAACATCAGCAAGTCGTTCGGTGACTTCCGGGCACTCACCGAGGTCAGCGTCAGTATCGAGCCCGGCAGGCTGACCGCGCTGCTCGGGCCGAGCGGCGGCGGGAAGTCGACCCTGCTGCGGGTCATCGCCGGGCTGGAGGTCCCCGACAGCGGCGAGGTCCGGGTGGAGGGCCGGGACGTCACCCGGGTGCCGGCCCGCAAGCGCCGGATCGGGTTCGTGTTCCAGCATTACGCCGCCTTCACCCACATGACGGTGTGGGACAACGTGGCGTTCGGGCTGAAGATCGCCCGCACCCCGAGAGACCAGGCCCGGCAGCGGGTCACCGAACTGCTCGACCTCGTCCATCTGGACGGGCTGGCCCGGCGGTACCCGGCGGAGCTGTCCGGCGGGCAGCGGCAGCGGATGGCCCTGGCCCGCGCGCTGGCCACGGCGCCCGGGGTGCTGCTGCTGGACGAGCCGTTCGGGGCGCTGGACGCGAAAGTGCGCCAGGAGCTGCGCGGCTGGCTACGGCGGCTGCACGACGACATGCACATCACCACGATCTTCGTCACGCACGACCAGGAGGAGGCGATGGAGATCGCGGACGAGATCGTGGTCATCAACCACGGGCAGGTGGAGCAGGCGGGCCCGCCGGACCAGCTCTACGATCATCCGGCGAACGAGTTCGTCATGGGGTTCCTGGGCCCGGTCACCCGGCTGGGCGGGGAGCTGGTCCGCCCGCACGACATCGACGTGTCCACCGGCCGCCACCCGGCAGCGTCCGAGGCGATCGTGGAGCGGCTGGTCTCGCTCGGGTTCACCACCCGGCTGGAGGCGACGCTCGCGGACGGGCAGCCGGTCACGGTCCAGCTCACACGGGCGCAGGCGGCCGAACTCGACATCGGCACCGGGGACATCGTGTTCCTCCGGCCGCCACACCCGGCCGGGGCAGCGGCAGGGCTGGTCCCGGCATCGCGGCCGGGCTCGGCCCGGCCGTGAGCGGAGCGGCCAGGACGAGCGCCTCCCCGGGCACACGCCGCCGGCGGGCGGCGGCCACCGCAGCGGGCCCGGCCAGGGCCACAATAGGCCGGTGCGGATATCCGCGAAGACCGACTACGCCGTCCGGGCCGCGGTGGAACTCGCCGCCGCCGAGTCGGCCGTGGCTGCCGCGGGCGGGTCCGGCAACGGCCTGATCACGGCCGAGGCCATCGCCGAGGCGCAGGACATCCCGCTCCGGTTCCTCCTCAACATCCTTGCCGACCTGCGGCGGGACGGCCTCGTCAGCAGCCGCCGGGGCACCGAGGGCGGCTGGCGGCTGGCCCGCCCAGCGTCCGCCATCACGGTCGCCGACATCATCCGCGCGATCGACGGGCCGCTGGCCAACGTCGCCGGGCTGCGGCCAGAGCAGCTCGACTACACCGGCACCGCGCAGCCGCTGCGGGACCTGTGGATCGCGCTCCGGTTCAGCATCCGCGACGTGCTGGAGAAGGTGACGCTGGGCGACCTCGCCGCCGGTGCCCTGCCCCCGCCGGTCGGGCAGCGGACCCGGGACCCCGACGCCTGGCAGCCGCACTAGCAGGGACTGAAACGGCGGCCCGGCAGGGATGCGACGGTTGAGCTCCGCTTTTCGGGTAGGGCTAGTGGCACACTGCTCGCCCATGCTGGGGGGATGGCCCATGACGAGTGGCTTCTACGGGCCCGAGGGACTCGGTGACAGCCCGTTCGACGATTTCCTGGCCCGCTTCTTCGGGGCCGGGGCCCCGCGCCGCGAGACCCGCCGGGTGGACATCACCAGGCTGATGAGCGGCCCCGCCCGGGAACTGCTGGCGGCCGCGGCGTCGCAGGCAGCCGAATGGGGCGGTCCCGACCTGGACACCGAGCACCTGCTGTGGGCTGCCACCCAGACCGAGCCGACCAGGCAGCTGCTGGCAGCCGCCGGAGCCGACCCCGTCTCGCTGGCGCGCGAGATCGAGCGGCAGGCCGGCCAGGGCGAACGGCGGGTGGACGCGCCCTCGCTGACCCCGGCGGCCAAGCGCGCGCTGCTGGACTCGCACCGGATCTCCCGGGCCACCGGCTCCTCCTACATCGGCCCCGAGCACATCCTGCTCGCGCTGGCGGTCAATCCGGAATCGGGAGCCGGGCGGCTGCTGGCCTCGGCCCGGGTCACGCCGGAAGGGCTCCAGCGGGCGGCGGCCGCGCAGGGCGGGCAGGCGGCGCAACCAGGGCCGTCGGCCACGCCGACGGTGGACCAGTTCGGCCGTGACCTCAGCGGGCTCGCCCGGGAGGGCAGGATCGACCCGGTGATCGGCCGGGACGAGGAGATCGAGCAGACGATCGAGGTGCTGTCCCGGCGCGCCAAGAACAACCCGGTGCTGATCGGCGAAGCCGGGGTGGGGAAGACGGCGATCGTCGAGGGCATCGCCCAGCGCGTGGCCGACGACGACGTGCCGGAGACGCTGTCCGGCAAGCGGGTGGTGCAGATCGACCTGTCCGGCGTGGTGGCCGGGACCCGCTACCGGGGAGACTTCGAGGAACGGATGAAGCGGATCATCGACGAGATCCGCGAGCACGCCAACGAGCTGATCGTGTTCATCGACGAGCTGCACACGGTGGTGGGCGCGGGCGGCGGCGCCGAGGGCGCCATGGACGCCGGCAACATGCTCAAGCCGGCGCTGAGCCGCGGCGAGCTGCACGTGATCGGCGCGACCACGCTGGATGAGTACCGCCGCAACATCGAGAAGGACGCCGCGCTCGCCCGCCGGTTCCAGCCGATCATGGTGCCGGAGCCGTCCATCGACGACACCATCGCGATCCTGCGCGGGCTGCGCGACCCGTACGAGGCGCACCACCAGGTGCGGTTCACCGATGAGGCGCTGGTGGCCGCCGCCGAGCTGTCCGACCGGTACCTCACCGAGCGGTTCCTGCCCGACAAGGCGATCGACCTGATCGACCAGACCGGCGCGCGGGTGCGGCTGCGCACCAAGACCCCCGGCGCTGACGTGCGGGAACTGGAGCGGCAGACCGAGCAGCTACAGCGGGACAAGGACCAGGCGGTCGCGAGCGAGCAGTACGAGCGCGCGTCGGAGCTGCGGGACCGGGTCAGCGAGCTGCGGCAGCGGATCGCCCGCCAGGCCGGCGGCGGTGCC